>DATIET010000173.1:0-4959 GCA_035455615.1 Thermodesulfobacteriota bacterium | reverse complement strand
AGAACCCGGTATCCAAATTTGTCCTTACACTCACGTATTATCCGCAAAGATTGGTATCCACCGTTACCGATGGAGTCGTAGGTACCTGGCGGGATTATATCCACCTCGTTCATGTGAACGAAGAGAACAAGAGGCTCCGGGAGGAGTTGAACGCCCTCAGGCAGGAAAAGTTCGAGTCGGCGGAGATCAAGGCGCAGAACGCGAGGCTTAAAAAGCTTCTCGATTTTAAGGACGTATCTCTTTACCCCGTCGTGTCGGCGAACGTCATTGGCGCGAGCCCTTCCATCCTCCGCTCACAGGTAGTGATAGTCGACAAGGGCGGCGCGGACGGTATAACTGAAGGAATGCCTGTCGCTTCTTACGACGGGATAGTAGGGAGGATACTGCTGGCCGGCGATAAGAGCTCCGAGGTGCTCCTGATCACCGACCCCGTGAGCGCTGTCGACGCTTACATCCACAGGACGCGGGCTAGGGGGATCGTGAAGGGTTTGGGCAGCGGATGTGTCATGGAATACATTGAAAACAAATCCGATGTCAGTGTCGGGGACAAGGTCATTTCATCGGGCAAGGACGGGTTTTTCCCCAAAGGCGTCATAATCGGGACAGTTACCGATATAAGCTCCAACGGGAGCTTTATCAGCGCGGGTGTTTCCCCGCATGTCGATCTGAACTCGCTCGAGGAGGTCGTCATAATTCAAAAATCCGTGAACAACGTGGTTCTGAATGAATAAGACGGTAACGTTCGTATCGCTTCTTCTTGTCTCTGTCCTCGTCATAACGGTGCAGTCGACGCTCCTTTCCCCGAGAAGCGCGGGCTTACTCTTTCCGGACCTGAATCTGATCCTCATAGTTTTTCTCGCCGTTTATTCGGAAACGAAGGGGAGCTTTCTCCTGGCGGCGGGGAACGGGTATATGATGGACGTCCTCTCGGGGAATCTTCCGGGGACTTTTACCATCTCCCGCCTGAGCGCCTACATGCTCGTTCGCACCAGCTCCAATCACGTATATCTCAAGAAGTCACTGGTCCTGGGGCTCGTTATATTTTTATCGACGATTTTTACTTGGACTTTCATGCTGACTATAATTAGAATAAAGAGTGACGCGGGCTTTCAGTTCTCTTTCGGCGATATAATTCTTCAAGGGCTGGTTAATTCGGTGGTCGGTGTGCCGCTCTTCTGGGCGGCGGGCAGGATACATGCAAGATTTCAGAAATAGACTCGTCATTGCGACCGTAATCCTCGGCATCGCCTTTCTCGGGCTAGTATCGAGACTCTGGTTCCTCCAGGTCTTGAAGGGGGACGAGTTCGAGGCATTTTCCAGGGATAACAGGATAAGAATAGAAAGGGTGCCGGCTTCGAGGGGCAGGATACTCGACAGGTACGGCCGCGAGCTCGTCGTAAACAGGCCTTCCTTCGATGTGTACGTCCTGCCCAAGGACGCGTCCGACGTCTCCGCCTTGAGCGTCAATCTTTCGAGGGTGCTCAGCGAGGACCCAAAAAAGATCGAGCAGAAAATAAAGCTGGCGTCAAAAAAGAACCGCTTTAAACCCGTACTGCTGGCGCAGGATATCGACCGCGATCAGCTGGCTTACATAGAAGCGCGCAGGAGCTCCCTCCCCGGACTGACTATAGAGGTCAATAATTTAAGACAGTACCCCCACGGTTTGCTGGGCGCTTCGTTCCTCGGGTATATAGGGAAGGTTAGCGAGGCGGATCTCCTGGCGACCCCCGAGCTCAACAGCAACGGCCTCGTGGGCAAGACGGGCGTAGAAAAGACATGGGAAGGATCGCTCCGCGGTCAGGACGGTTTTTTACAAAAAGTTACTGATGCGCTCGGCAGAGAGGTGAATTCGAACCTCTTCCAGAAAGACCTGGTAAACAGGCAGAGCGTCCCCGGTAACGACGTCGTGATGTCTATAGACATCGATCTTCAGAAGGCCGCTGAAGACGTACTCGGCGAAGAGTTCGGCGCAATTATCGCTGTTAACGTCAGGAACGGCGAAGTGCTCGCTCTCGCGAGCAAGCCTTCTTTCGATCCGGCGGATTTCGTCAAAGGTATCGACTCTAAAACATGGTCAAAGCTGATAAACGATAAAGACTTCCCTCTGGTCAGCCGCGCGACTCAGGGTCTGTATGCCCCTGGATCCGTCTTCAAGATGGTTCCGAGCGCGGCTGCTATGAAAGAAGGGGTAATACATCCCGATACGCTAGTCCATTGTCCGGGATACTACAGATTGGGCTCCCATGTCTACAGGTGCTGGAAGAAGGGAGGGCACGGGTGGATGAACATGAGGGAGGCCATAGTGCAGTCATGTGACGTTTACTTCTACAGGCTCGCGGAAAAGCTCGGGATAGACCGTATGTCCAGGTACATGAATTTCTTCGGATTCGGATCGCCGACGGGCATTGGGATCGAAGAGAGGGCGGGGGTCGCCCCGAGCAGGGAATGGAAGCTCGAGAAGTTCAAGAAGCCCTGGTACAAAGGCGAAACGATCGTTTCCGGGATCGGTCAGGGCTACGTCAGCGTAACTCCGCTCCAGATCGCGATGATGACGGCCGCGATAGCGAACGACGGTACGCTCCTGACCCCGAATCTCGTCATTAAGGAGGTGGCTTTCAGCGGACAAACCAGGATGAATATTCTGCCCCCCCGGGGGGAGCTGCCGGTCGGCAAGGATGCGCTGGCCCTGATCAGGGATGCAATGACCGGGGTAGTAAACGGTCCCGGAGGCACTGGTCGCGGCGCCAGGATCGAGAATATATCGGTTGCCGGGAAAACCGGCACGGCACAGGTAGTATCGCTCGATTTTCAGAGCAGCGACAAAGCGCACAAAGACCACGCCTGGTTCACTTCCTTTGCCCCTTCTGAAGCCCCGGAGATCGCCGTCACCGTGCTGGTCGAGCACGGAGGGAAAGGCGGTGCCGTGGCCGCCCCGCTGGCGAAAAAGATTATAGAAACCTATTTCCATTTAAAGAAAGAGAGAAAAGCAAATGATAATGTTTGACAGGAGACTGCTCCAGAGCTTCGGGTGGTCTCTATTTCTGATGACGCTTGCATTTACGGCTCTCTCGCTGATGAACCTCTACAGCGCATCGTATCAGACCGGACTCGGCTATTTCAAAAAGCAGGCGATGTGGGTATGCATCGGCATCTTCGCGATGATCGTGGTTTCTTTTATCAACAATAAGCTTATAAAGCAGTACGCCTTGTATATTTACGGATTTTCACTGCTCCTCCTCCTTTTCGTTCTGGTTTTCGGCAAGGAGGTCTCGGGGTCGCAGAGCTGGATTACGATAGGTTCGTTCGCCACAATACAGCCTTCGGAGCTCGCGAAGATACCGATAATACTCGCCATAGCGAGATTCTACGACAACGATTACGAAGGGGTGCCTTACGGCTTGCTCGACCTCATTAAGCCCGTGCTGCTGACCGCGCTGCCGCTCGGTCTCGTAATGCTCCAGCCCGACCTGGGCACTTCGCTTACAATGATACTCATATCGGGAAGCATGATTCTGTTCATGGGTGTCGAGCGGAAGCTGATTTTCCTAGTCCTGGCGGTGGTCATAGGGTTTTCTTACCCTGCATGGCATTTCTTCCTCAAGCCCTATCAGAAGGACAGGATCAAGACCTTCCTCGAACCTTCTAAGGACCCCCTCGATTCCGGCTACAATGCGATCCAGTCCCGGATCGCCGTCGGATCCGGCAGGCTCATGGGCAAGGGCTTCATGTCGGGCTCTCAGACCCAGCTCAGGTTCATTCCCGCCCAGCAGACCGACTTTGCATTCTCCGTGCTCGCGGAGGAATGGGGTTTCATGGGGGGGTTCATGGCGCTTCTCCTTTATTTCATGATTATTCTGTGGATACTCGACACGGCCAGCCGAGCGAAAGACAAGTTCTCGGTGCTTACGTGCTTCGGCATCGCAGCCATGTACTTCTGGCACGTGGTCGTCAACGTGGGTATGGTCATCGGCCTCCTCCCGATCGCCGGTGTGCCTCTCATGCTGTTGAGCTACGGAGGCTCGTCGACTCTGACCGCGCTCATCGGCATCGGAATCGTGCTCGGCATAAGAATGAGGAAATTCCCCATCCAGGGCCCGGCGGTCGAGCTCAGGTAATCTCCTCTCCCTTAAGATCTCCCGCGCTGGGTATGCCCCCCAGGCCCTTCGAGTGGTGGACGGCGCGGAGTATCGCATTCGCCGTAAGCTCCGCGGCGATGACGCCGATCAGGTTGGCGTCCCCTTCTATCTCACCGCACGATATCGCGATAACTACGTCACCGTCTGCGATCGTATGTACGGGGGATATGACCCGCGCAAGCCCGGTCTGGGCGATGTTGGCTATCCTCCCGAGCTCGGATTTCGAGAACCGGGCGTTGGTCGCCACGACCGCGAGCGTGGTGTTCCGGGATTTATCCTCCCTGAAAGTAACTCCCTGTTTTAGAAGGTTCACTGTTCCGGCGAATTTGCTCCCGCGCGGGGTAGTCCTTACGCCCGCGACTATTTCACCGTTCTCCGGGGACACCACGTCTCCGAACGCGTTCACGACGACGAGCGCGGAGACGATAACCCCGTTTTCGATTTTATAACCGGAGGTCCCTACGCCCCCCTTCGTTGCGTGGTCGAGTCCCAGGAGCTTTCCGACGGTCGCGCCGGTCCCCGCGCCGATACTCCCCTCCTCGACCCCCGGGGACTCGGCATTGAGGCATGCCTCGTAACCCATGCGGGCGTCGGGCCTTATCCTCCCGTTCCCTATTCCGAGGTCGAATATCACGGCAGTAGGTACGGACGGAACGACCATTCCGTACCCGACACTGAGCCCCTTATTCCTTTCCTCGAGGAATTTCATGACTCCGCCAGATGCATCGAGACCGAAAGCGCTTCCCCCTGTGAGCAAGATTGCGTGCACCTTGCCGAATGTATTGTGCGAGAGGAGTGAGTCTATCTGTCTTGTGCTCGTGCC
>DATIET010000172.1:0-6289 GCA_035455615.1 Thermodesulfobacteriota bacterium | reverse complement strand
CCCCCTTGAGGGGGGAAGGTGTGGATGGGGGTGTCACCTTTCATCCATTAAATCATGCTTAAGTCTTTCTCTTCCCGACATTACAGAATTTGCGTTAAGAAAATCGCGTGGTTAAGCGTGAAAATCTTTCAGCAGTCCATTTGAAAGATTTTAGCTTCAACATAAGATTTTTAGCAAATTATGTTCAGTCGGATGATTTTTGCTTCTTTTCATCAAGGAAAAGAAGAAATATAATATGCCTTTTCCTTTTCAATCCTTCTTCTTCCGCCCGTTCCTGGATTTCATTATCCACTCGACGAGCGTATCCACCGTGAAGGACGGGTTCTCCATGCAGTCGTGCTTGGCCCCGGGAATGAACCTGAGCTCGGCTTTCCTGTTCCCCGCCTTCTTCAATATGCCAAGCAGTTCATTGACCTCGTCGGCAGCGACGACGTCGTCCTGTTCGCCGTGGATGAAGAGCACGGGAACCTTAACGCCCGCGATTATCTCGTTCGTTTTCGCGTTCTGCGCCTCCGGGCTCCGCATGTACCACCACGTCCTGTACGAAAACATCTCGCAGTCGGACGGGTCGAACGAAGGCCCCCACGCCCTGTACACGACGAATATCCTGTCGTTCTTCGTCTCGGACGGGTCGGACTTGAGCACCTTTTTCGCGATCTCGTATATGTGCTCGTAAGACGGGATACTGCTCCACTTGTCGAGCCTCCTCTTGTGTGAGAGCGGGAGGGACGAAGAGCACCCTTCGAGTATGATACCTTTTACGTTTTTGTGGGCGCCGCGGACGGCGTAATATACGGTGATGTTCGCCCCGAGGCTCCAGCCGAGGACGTAGATTTTCTTGAACCCTTCCTCAGCTAAGGCATCGATGGCCGCGTCTATATCGCGGACGGAGTCGTCGAAGATGCCTCCCCCGAATATCTGCCCAGTGAACGCGAGCCTCGTATTGATGGAGAGCGAGCTTATGCCCCGCTCGACAAGCGCATTCGGCAGGAGCCTCGGCGTCCCCCTCGCCAGGAAGTGCCCGAGCACCCCGTGGACGAGCAGCACTATAGGCGAGTTATAGAGTTCTTTCGTGTTTTTGAATTCGCCCGTAACGAGGACGGCGTTTATAAGGAAACCGTCCGGGGCGTTAAAGTTGTAGAGCTTTCTTTGTCTGGGGACCATGTCCGACCGTCCGTTCCGTTACCTGAATCTCTTGTCGAGCCACCTTACGATGATCTCCCCGAGCTCTTCCTCTTTGCCCTCGAACGTGTGCCCGGCGTTCACGTAAAAGGCTGAAACGTCCTGGTTCCCCGACTGTATCGCGATATCCGCGAGGCTGTGCGTCTCTTCGGGCTTTACGACCTCGTCGTACCATCCCTGGATCAGCAGCAGCGGCAGCTTTATCCTCTCCATCTTGAGATACGCCTTCGCCGTATTCGCTTCGGGCCCTGCCAGGAACCACCATGTCTTGTACGTGTATATTTCGGTGTGCCAGGGGAGATATGTATTCCCGCGGGCTTTATAGATGAGGATCGTCCTGTCGTGCTGCGTGTTGTAGGGGTCGGGCTTGAGTATCTCTTTCGATTCCTCGTACACCTCGTCGTAGGAGGGCTCGCTCCCCCACCTGTTCCACCGTTTCCTTATCGATTCGGGCATGGAATAGGGAGTGGCGAGCGACATGACGCCTTTAATATGCGGGTAGCGCTCGGGGTCGTTCCTGAGGGAGGCGTATCTGAGCACTATGCAGGTGCCGAGGCTGTACCCTGAAATTATGACGTTCTTATACCCGAGCCCGACTAGGTAATCGACCGCGCTGTCTATCTGCGGCATAACGTCGTCTATGATCCCGTAGCCGAAGAAGAGCCCGAAGTTCGCCATGCGCGTGTTTATGGCGAGCGAGGAATACCCGGCCTCTGCGAGTATCGGGGGAAGGAACCGCTGGCTCCCGTCGAGGAAATTACCCAGGAACCCGTGGACGTGCACTATCCCGACATCCTTCTCCGGTACCCTGTCGTCCTTGACCGTGCTGTGGTAGTAGAGGCCGTCGATCTTGCCCCCGCCCGAGGGTATGGAAACAAGCTCCTGCTCCATGTATTTCATATCAGCATCCGCACAGACACACGCGTTGTGTGTTACTAAGATTTCTTAATTACGCTCATCATATCACGGAACAGTCATCCATATCCAATCTGTAGGAGCGGCTTCCAGCCGCGATTTCTTTTTAAATCCACCCTAACCCTCCTTTACAAAAGGAGGGAATGAAAGACTAGAAAAATTACCTCTATTTTAGCAGAGATTGGGTTCAGAGAATAGCTAAGGAATTAATCGAGACATAGTTCGACGGAAGGGGCTCATGCGGGATCGGAGAAATAACCCCCTGGATCGCTCATCACAGTGTCGGCGAAATGCTTGGCGTCTTCCCAGGTGGAGGACTCCCCGAGCCTGAGAACCTTTTTAGACATGGCGCCCTGAGCGAAAACGGTCTTCGTCTTCGGGTCCCATATAATCTGCCAATTGTCGCTGCCCTCTCCCCTGACCCAGCCGAAGGGGAACGTTCCGACCTCGCCCACAGGCTATGCTCCTCGGATTTAGGATTCGCGACCTGAAATGCCGGCCGCAAGAGTAAACTATTCTGAATCGGCTTTTTGTCAAGCGCCGCCTAGCGCACTTCCCTCACGACTTCCCTCGTGCCCATGGGGTTCGTGAACACTATCTCGGTGAAGCCGCACTCCTTCATCCGCTCCATCGCGGTCCTGCCGTCGGATACGGTGAGCAGGAAGGGCGCGATGAAAGACTTCTGGAACGGGCAGTTCAGGCAGGAGAAAACGATTACCTCGTTAAGCTCGCCCCTCGATGAAATCTGTATTGTCGGATAATTCTTCTGGTAGTCCTTACTCCAGTCGTTAATGCATATGAGCCTGTTCGGGTCGGGGAATACGCGCGGCACGTCGACCACTATCGCCTCGGTCCCCCTGAAACCCTTGAAGACGGCCTGAGTGAAGCCGCATTCGTGGAGCCTCATGAGGCCTGTCTTTCCCCTGTACTCGGACTCGAGGAACGGCTTCACGTAATGTTCGTCCAGGCTGCAGTCGGGGCAGGTGAAAACGGCGATCTCGTTATATTGCCCCCGAGTCGTGACCTCGATGTCGGCCTTCTGCCCCTTATAGAGCATCGTCCACTGCTCGGCGCAGTAGAGGCGTTGGGGCTCGGGTTCGATGTCATCTTCCTTCACTTCGAGGGCGTCTTCCATCGTCTCGATCTGATCAGGGCTGACGGCGTCCGATTGCGTACGGGTATCGGCGGCATTAGAATCCGGCGGTCCAGTAATCCCGTAAACCAGAGCAATTGTAAAGATTAGCAGCGCAATAAGGGTAAAGTACCTCATTCCGGTCATCCTCCTCTGTTTTACTTATTTTACAGCAATTCGAGGATATATGGAATACCTTTAGTAATACATTAATTTCGCCATAAAAACGTCGGGGGATATTGAGTAGTTGATTGGGCAGGAAAGCGGTACCGGGCCTGACACTCAGCCTGCCCCCTCATTAAACTCCCCGAGGTCTCTCGCTATCTCCCTGGCTTCCGATCTGAACTCCTCCAGACCGGATGCGAGCCGGGGGTCGCCGTCCCCGCGTCTCTTTCCGAACAAAGGAAAATGTATTAGGCACAAGCCCAATCCAAGCCACGCGCCCCAGAAGACCGCCGCCAGCAACAAAGAGCCGAGAAAAACCATTATCACTGCGCCTAGGAACTCGCCCGACGTTATTACCAAAGGAATGATTATCATACCCTTGAGAGTCGAGATGGTCCCGTTGAGAAGACCCCCGAACCTGCCCCCTCCGGGAGAGAGACCTCCGCCGAGACACGCCCCCACGAGTATGGATGCGAAGAGAGGGAACCTGGGCGAGACCAGGAGGTATATGAACCCCGATACAAATCCCGTTATCCCCGCCCGCGCGTACGACATGCCCCCCGGCCTTCCGGCGCTTGCAGCGACTGTTACCCCCGTGAGGAGCATAGGATAGAAGAACATGTATCCGAGCGGGACATTATTCAGAAAGACATAGCCCAGGAGCAGCGTTACCGCCCCCCACCCCCCCGAGAGGAGCACCGGCACTATAAAAGATTTTATCGTGGTTTTCATTTCAGTCTCCTACAATTGTGTAATTCCGAGCGGCTGATATTTGAAGGGGAGCAGTCCAAATTCCGCTCCCCTTCTTCACACCCGGCGTCAGCAGTCGCTACTTCTGAGCCTCTCTCGCGTTCGCCTTCTGCTCCTTTATCATTGCCTTTCCCTCACCAGAATACGGGGCGGGTGCTGCAGGCGACGACAGCGTCTCGAGCGCGTCTCTGAGCTCCGCCTCCTGCTCTACAGTCCTGGCGCTCTTGTAGGGGCTCAGGTTGAGGTTGGATATGCTCTCGTACGCCTTTTTGAGTTTGCCGACGGCTCCGTCCTTATCTCCCTGTTCGTAAGCAGTCGTCGCCTGGTAGTAATCGCCAGAGGCGTCGACAGATATCCACCTCGCCGTCACGTCCTTGTTCTCGTTCCGGGCGACCTTGTCCCCGTCGCTCGTAACTTCATATGAGAGCGGCGTAACTAGACCCGAGGGCTTTTCGTCATTAAACAGGTCCCTGAAATCGAGAGTGGCTTTACCGAGGTCGTTCTGCCCTTCCTTCCCCGCGGGCACTTTCAGTTTCACTAGTATGTCCCTCTCCTGGCCTCCGAAGAAGTCGCCGAGCTTTATCTCTGTAACGCCGTCCGGAGTTTTCGTGAACGTATATCCGTAAACCTCCTCGATCTCCACACCCGGCGCGAGCCCGATCCTGATCACAGGGTCCTTCGCGACCGTGGCCGCGATCTGCCCGAACTCCTTCTGGAATATCCCCGCAAGCTGTGTCGGGGACTCTATGAAATAGTAGTTGCCCGCACCGTGCTCGGCGAGGTTCATCATGAGGTTCTCGTCGTAATCGACGCCTAACCCCATAGTGGTTATGTGTATGCCCTTCTCGGACGCCCGGCTTGCGACCCTGCCGAGCTCGCCCAGGTCTGTTATCCCCGCGTTTGCGAGCCCGTCCGAGAGGAGGATGACGCGGTTCACGTACCCGTCCCGCTTTACCCCTTCGAGCTGCTCTATGCCCGTTATTAGCCCGCCCGACAGGTTGGTCGAGTCGGTAGGATAGAGCGCGCTCACGATTGACGAGGCCTTGTCCTTATCCGTGAGCAGCTGTATCGGGTAAAGAAGCTCGACGTCGGTCGAATAGGCTACGACCGCGAGCCTGTCCTCCTTGCCGAGTCCCGCGATAATCTGCTTCGCCGCCTCTCTCGCGTATTCGATCTTCCCCTTGTCGCCCATGGAGCCGCTCCTGTCTATTACGAGCACGAGGTTTACAGGCGTCCTCTCTTTCAATTGCGCCTCCTTCCCCTTTATCTTCAAATTGAGCATAAGCTCCCTGAGTGAGCCCGTCTCTACGTAGGGGTGGCTCAATTTGATGTCCCAGGTCACGGTATCCGTATTCGATTCCGTCTTCGTATTCATGTCTTTCTCCTTCGGCTTTGGTATTGTCGGGAACGCCGATATGTATTTGCCTCCCGCGAGCACGGCTATTATGAGAAGAAAAATTCCGATTATGACCTTGCTGTCCGACCTCTTCATTTCTTACCGCCTCCCTTGTTGAGATTCTTTTTAATGCTTTCCACTTCTTCCTGAATGAGCCGGGCCTCGCGCTCACGCTCCTCCCTCTCCTTTTCACCGTCGGCGGCGAAGAGCACGGTCTCATCCGTGATCCTCTCCTCGACCTTCCTGAAAATATCGAAGGGTTCATCAATGCGAGAGCCCGAGCATCCCGTGATGTCTTCCTTCGACGCGGGCGCTCCCTTCATGGTGCTGATTTCCTTCAGAAGAAGCGTTCTCTTTGTCTTCGCGGTCTCTACCCTCCGCTCGAGGTCCGCATAGCGCGCCTCGTAGTCCGTGAGCTTTAACCTGTCCCCCGACTGCGTAAGGGAGAGCTTCCTCTCCTTCTCTTCGAGCATTCTCTTTTTTCTTACGGCCTCGACCGCGTTCTCGTCCATATTTCTCCTCACGTAGTCCTCCGCCCTCTCCCGCCAGTACTCCGACTGCTCCCCGAGCCTCTTCGAGAGCTTCTCCTGCTCGTCTATCCTGAACCTGAGAGCGCCGATCTTCACCCTCGCCCTTTCGAGCCCCTCCTCCATCTCCTCTACGGCCTGGTTGAGTATCTTCTCGGGGTCCTCCGCCCTCGACACCCAGTCGTTCAACTGGGACCTCATGATAAATCCGACTCGCTTCTT
>DATIET010000171.1:0-2569 GCA_035455615.1 Thermodesulfobacteriota bacterium | reverse complement strand
GAAGCGGGTATCCATCAGGACGGCGTGCTTAAGGAAAGGATCACTTATGAGATCATGGATCCCGAAGAGGTAGGAATTCCCTCGAATAAACTTATCCTCGGAAAGCACTCAGGACGGCATGCTTTTAAGGATCGTCTCGAGGACTACGGGTATTTCCTCGAAGGTGAGGCTTTCGAGAAAGCGTTCAAGAAGTTCAAGGACCTGGCGGACAAGAAGAAATACGTATTCGACGAGGACATCGAAGCTATTATAAGCGAAGAGTTCGTCCGCTCGTCCGATTTTTACAAGCTCATATCCGCAAATTACTCGGGCGGGTCCGACATGCAGCCCGTTGCGACCATAAAGCTGCTGATTGACGGTAAGGAAGTCACCATCTCCGAAAGCGGGGACGGCCCTGTAGATGCGGCATATCAGGCTGTGTCGAAAGCAACGGGACTTAATCCTACGCTTGAAAGCTATGTAGTCACTGCGATTACCGAAGGTATAGACGCCCAGGGAGAGGTTACCGTAAGGGTCGAGGACGAAGGTGCTATTACACAGGGTCAGGGATCGAACACCGATATAGTGGTTGCGAGCGTAAAGGCGTACGTAAACGCGCTTAACAAGCTCCGCTGGCGGAAAGAGCATCCGAAGAGGGTCACGACCCAGGGTATGTAAGGCCCCATAATCCCTCACAATCTGATTTCCCGAACTAATTCGACGGACTTGCTATATACTTACCTTGAGTCATGGCATTTCCCACGAAAACCATCGAGAATTTCGTAAAAGCGGGCTATCCGATCATTTACCTCGTCTCGTCGGAGGAGGAAAGGGTCGAGAATACTATCAAATCGATAGGGAAAAATATCTACGGGGATTCCGGTAAATTCTCGGTATGGTCGTGTACCGAGGGTTTCAGGGACGGTTCGGAAAACCTGGTTAAGGCGATAGACAAGGCCGTGGAAGAGCAATCAAAGGGCTTCTATGTATTTAAGGATGTAAATTATTTTCTCGACGATCCGAGGATTCTGAGAAAACTGAAAGACGCCTATCAAAAATTAAGAAAAACGTCCAAGACCATTTATATTCTCTCGAATTCGCTGGTCGTTCCTCAAGAGCTCGAGAAGGAAATGGCCGTAATAGATATCGACCTCCCCGACAGGGCCGAGACCGGCAAGATTTTCGACTTCATAGTAAAGACATACACCCCGGAGAGCGTGCAGAATACGATGAAGCCCTATTTCAAGGAAGCTGCCATCAACGCGCTTCAGGGGCTGGGCGCGCTCGAAATGGAGCTTGCGCTCAGGAGGACCCTCGTGGGCAGGGAGGAGCTTGGGGAGGAAGCGGTAGACGCGCTATTGGAGGAGAAAGCCCAGCTCGTGAGGAAATCCGGGACGCTCGATTTCGTAAGGAGCAGGATCGATATAGACAAGGTCGGGGGACTCGAGAATATAAAAGAATGGCTCAAGGTGAGACGGCTCGCCTTTTCGAGCGAGGCGAAGGAGTTCGGGCTCGATACGCCGAAGGGCATACTGCTGATGGGCATAAGCGGGTGCGGCAAGAGCCTCTGTGCGAAGGCGATAGCCACGGCGTGGAATCTGCCCCTGCTCAGGCTAGACCTGAACCAGGTATACAGCGAGGCGTTCGGAAGCCCCGAGGCGGCGTTCAGGAAGGCGATAAAGACGGTGGAAGCGAGCGCGCCCTGCGTGCTGTGGATAGACGAGATCGAGGCCGGTATCACGAGGAGCGGGGAGAAGTCAGGCGACAGCCCGACGTCGAGGATATTCGGGTACTTCCTCACGTGGATGCAGGAAAAGGCGTATCCCGTTTTCGTTACGGCGACCGCGAACCAGATTGATCTGCTCCCGCCGGAGATTCTCCGCAAGGGCAGGTTCGACGAGATATTCTTTATCACGCTCCCCAATCAAAAAGAGAGACGCGAAATATTCAGGATACACCTCCAGAACCGCGGGAAGAACCCCGACGGATTCGACCTCGATTCGCTCGCCAAGAACACGGAGGGGCTGAGCGGGGCCGAGATAGAGCAGGCCGTCATATCGGCGCTATTCGAGTCCTATTCCAAGGGGAAGGAGCTCGACGACAGGGAGCTTATAATCGCGGCTTCATCGATCGTGCCTCTATCGACTACTATGAGGGAGGAGATTTCCAAGCTCGAGCGCTGGGCTTCGAACAGGGCGATGAAGGCATCGAGGTGATTTTTCGGAATTTTCTTTCCAGTTGCAAAAAATTCATATAAAATCCTTACCAATCACAGACGTGGGGATGTAGCTCAGCTTGGGAGAGCGCCGCGTTCGCAACGCGGAGGTCGCGGGTTCGATTCCCGTCATCTCCACCAATGATTACAAAGGCTTACGTCGCCTTCTCTTGATTGCATATTGCCTGTGTCAGTGGATTTGTCAGTAAATGGAAATTAGCAGCCTAATATCACTCCTAATTTGACAATGGTAAACTCAAAATGATTGATGATGAGTTGATTGAGGAAATAATTAGCCATTGGAATAAGTTGCGAAATTCGGAACATCAATTTGAGCGTCTTGAAATTCCAAGTAGAGATACATTGAAATCGTTC
>DATIET010000170.1:0-3400 GCA_035455615.1 Thermodesulfobacteriota bacterium | reverse complement strand
ACGTCGGCATCGGCCCCTCACGTAGCGGGTGTAGCGGCGCTCGTGCTCCAGGCCCTGGGGTTCGGGGCGGATATAGAATCAGCTAATTCCGTGGAATCCTCAATCATAACAGCCAGGCAGGTCGAAGAGGTCACGGATATCATCACCGGCACCGCAGACGACCTGACCCCCGCAGGCTTCGATAATATTTCCGGCTTCGGCAGCATAAACGCCTTCGCCGCAGTCGAGGAAGCGATAGGGGACGAGCCCCAACCTACAGCTCCTCCGACAGATCCTCCAGGAGACGGCTCGGACGGGAGCGGCGGCTGCTCCGTTTACGGCTCAGGCGGGAACGACATAGCGGGAACCGTCTTCGCAAATATGCTGATACTGCTGATTCCGGTCTTTGTAACGGCGCTCGGATTTCTCAGAAGAAGGATTCAGTGAATGAAGCTTTTGATTATCGGGCTTGACTGCGCCGACCCGAGGTTCGTCTTCGGATGGAAGGACGAGCTTCCCAACCTCAGGAGGCTCATGGAAAACGGGGCTTACGGACCAATGCGCTCCTGCCACCCGCCGATCACAGTACCAGCCTGGGCCGTGATGATGAGCGGGAAGGACCCGGGACAGCTCGGGTACTACGGCTTCAGGAACAGGAAGGACCACTCCTACGACGGATACACAATAGCGAACGCGACGGCCGTAAAGTGCGACAGGGTCTGGGACATATTATCCCGGTCGGGGAAGAAGGTAGTCCTCCTGGGCGTCCCCCAGACATACCCGCCCAGGCCGGTAAACGGCTGCGTCGTAAGCGGGTTCCTCGCCCCGTCGACCGAGAGCAATTACACCTACCCCGCCCCTCTCAAGGACGAGGTAGAGGAGGTTTCGGGCGGATACGTGCTCGACGTCGAGAACTTCAGGACGGACGACAAGGAAGCGCTCCTCGGAAGAATATACGAGAAGACCCAAAAGCACTTCAAGGTCGCGAAGCACCTCATAAAGACGAAGCCCTGGGACTTCTTTATGCTCGTCGAGATGGGAGTCGACCGCATACATCACGGGTTCTGGAGCTTCATAGACCCTGAGCACAGGAAGTTCGTGTCCGGCAATCCGTTCGAGAACTCTATAAAGGAATATTATAAATATTGTGACGGAGAGATAGGGGAGCTTTTATCGCTCGTGCCCGAAGATACGGTAGTGATCGTTGTATCCGACCACGGCGCGAGGAAGATGGAAGGCGGGATCTGCTTCAACGAATGGCTCATCAAGGAAGGGTATCTGACGCTGAAAGAATACCCAAAGGAACAGACGAGGATCGCCGATGCGGGGATCGACTGGCGGAAGACCCTCGCGTGGGGGGACGGCGGGTATTACGGACGCCTCTTCATGAACGTCAGGGGTAGGGAGCCCGAGGGGACAATAGAGCCTGTGGACTATGAAGACGTACGCTCCGAGCTCATACGCAGGATCGAGGCGATACCGGGCCCTGACGGTGAGGATATCGGAACCAGGGCGTACAGGCCCGGGGACATTTACAGGGAAACGAACGGAGTCCCTCCGGACCTCATTGTATATTTCGGGGCGCTCGGCTGGCGCTCCGTCGGGAGCATCGGACTCGGAAACATACACACGTTCGAGAACGATACAGGGTCCGACGAAGCCAACCACGACTGGAACGGTATATTCATACTCGATGAAAACGGCTGCAGGGCGGGGAACCTCGAACAGGGATACAGGGACGGAATCGAGATTTACGATATAGCCCCGACGATCCTCGACCTCTTCGGGATGAAGCTCGGGGGTGAGACCATAGGGAAAAGCCTCACGAGCGCCGGGAGCGGCGGCCTCATCGGAAGAATTAAAAAAATGTGGATTTAAATTAAAACATAGGGTTCAATCGTTAATAAAACCCGGAGAAGTTCCGGAGCCGGTACAGGATTGACTACGGCAGGGCGGAGAAGGAATAATATAACAAAATGCGACAAACAGGCGACACGGTAAAACAGCTAATAATATCGGCACTGGCCGTTTCTCTATCGATCGCTATACTCGACGCGTCGATCGGGATAATCACAACAGAAACCAAATTCCTGATGTTCAGGTCGATACTGCTGCCTTTAGCCGTAACCGCGGGGTTTTCATTCCTTCTGCTTCTGCTCTTATGGCGTCTCCTGGGGGCGAGGCTGGTGAAGAGATTCAGCCTGGACAGGATACCGGCCGTTATATCGCTCGGGGTAGGCATCGGAGTCACGGAATTACTGATCTCCGTCAACTATCACGATTTCGACGCTGACTGGGCGATGTTCAGGACGAAACTATTCGTATTTCTTGTTATTTCAATTTTCGCGCTCGTCATATCCTACTATATCTCCAAAAGAATAAACCGGTCTAAATCAGGCGCGCTCGCAGGCTCCATGCTGAGCGTCCTGATTCCGCTGATTCTGACTGTCATCATGATAATGGTCTGGCTTGCTAATCACAGCGAGATTACGGCCTATGATTTATCCCTGGGATTTTTCTCGATTGTAATTCTAACGCTCGGATTATTTTTTCTGCTGGTAAAAACCGGGTTCGACACGACGATCCCGCTTGTCGTTTTAATGTTCCTGGCCCTTGCCGCCGGCCCTGTCTTCTTTTTCATGACGAAAAAAACCTACGAGCCTTCCGTGAGCGGCTTTAAGCCAACCTCCGATCACAGGGTCAAACAGGTGATATTGATTACAATTGACACACTCAGAGCTGACGCGCTGTCCTCATACGGCGGCACCGCGACATCGACACCAAATATAGACTCTCTGGCAAAAGACGGGACGCTGTTCAAGAACGCGTACTCGGCCGCGCCCTGGACGCTGCCGTCTTTTTCGTCCATGATGACCGGGGTCTCTCCGACCGTTCATAAAACAATCGCGGCCGATTCAATGCTCCCGGAGAAATTCAAAACGATTGCTGAATACCTGCGTGACTCGGGATATTACACCGCGGCGATAGGCGACAACTTTTATCTCCATCCCGAATTCAACATGGACCAAGGCTTCCTGGAATATAATTTTTACCCGAGACGACAAATGATAGTCGATTCGTTCGGGGCGACATTGATAAAAAAAAGCTTCCCGCGCGCTTTGAATCCATATGCATCGACGGGAGAGTTAACCGATCTGGCGATTGACTGGATCGGGAAGAACCGCGACTCAGATTTCTTTCTCTGGGTGCATTATTATGACCCCCATTTACCGTATACGCCGCCCGCGGAATACATCTCAAAAGACGCAGTGCCCGACGATTCCATCGGTTACAAGCTTGAGAACGCGTCCGCGATAAGGGACGGACATTTCGCCCCCAATGCTTCACAGAGGAAATGGATAAAGGAGCTCTATGACGCCGAGGTCAGGTACGTCGATGCAAACCTGGGCAGGCTGATGGA
>DATIET010000169.1:0-5774 GCA_035455615.1 Thermodesulfobacteriota bacterium | reverse complement strand
GCTGCCCAGGAAAGACAGCGTCCTTATAATATCCGCCCCGAAACAGGCGCTCTCTCTCAAGGAAATCACCGATATAAAGGATTATTTAGATCAGGGTGGAAAGGCGGTATTCCTGATAGAGCCGAGGTCCGGGGGCGAGCTCGTTTCGATTTTAAAGAACTACGGTTTTGCCATAGCCGATGATATCATCGTCGACCCCAGCTCCAAGCTGGAAGGGGGAGGAGATATAGCCCCCATAATCGCCCAATACGCCCACCACGATATCACCGAGGGCTTCAGGTACGCAACTATATTCCCTTTTTCGAGGAGCGTCGACGTAGTCGAGCAGGACGGGGCCGACACGACGGTGCTGGCTAATACCGGCGAGTACAGCTGGTCGGAATCTAACTTCGAGCTTTTCGATCAGGGTGTAGCCCAGCAGGAGGAAGGGGACAAAAAGGGCCCTCTTGGAGTGGCGGCAGTGAGTGAGGACGGGGATAATTCGAGAATAGCGGTCTTCGGAAGCGTCGACTTCGTTTCAAATATCTTCATCGATTTTTCGGGAAACAGGGATCTGTTCCTGAACACCGTCAACTGGGTCGCAGGCGATGAATACCTGATCTCGATACGCCCGAGAGCCGCGAAAGAGGGGAAATTAACCATAACGAAGAAGCAGACTAATGTAATATTCTTTTTTACGGTCGTGCTGATACCTGCAGTCATATTCTTCTCCGGTATCGGTATCTGGTGGAAGAGAAGAAGGTTGTAATATATAGTCATAAAGAGGGCAGCAGTTCTCGGGTTTGCAGTCCGCGGGAAACCGCGTGATCGAGTCTATAAATTGAACAGCTATTTTAAAAGATTCGCAGGCACGGTAATCGCGTTCATTATCTTCGTGGTCCTTCTTGCATCCGTCCTTCTGCTCGATAAGAATAAACAATCGGAAGAAAATTTGGAAAAGGTCTTTCCCGGCATCGAGCCTGAGGAAATAACATCGTTCAATCTGAAATCGTCACGCTCCGAATTCACACTCGAGAAAGCCGACGGGGGCTGGATAGTGAACAGCGGTACGAATGGATTCAAAGCGGATAAGGGTGCAATTGAGAACCTCATCCAGGACGTCAGGGATATGGAGTCCGAGAAGCTCGTCGCCCGGGACTCGGACAAGCTAGACGAATACGGCGTAGTCGATTCCGAGACGGAGTTTTCATTTCGCACGAGGGACGCCGAGTACCCGGTAATAATCGGGGACAAAAGTCCGATAGGCACGGGGACATATATATACGACCTGGGCGAGGGAAGAGTGCTCATCGTCAAAGACCAGTACCTTTGGGGGTTCGTCAATAAAAGCCCGGGCGACTTCAGAGAAAGGAATCTGCTCGGGATGAATATGGACACTGTCACGCGTATTACCTTTAAAGTCGGAGATTTCTCAGCAGAGCTCGTCAGGAACGACGGCAAGTGGTTCACGGCAGTCGGTGAGGATACCCGGATTGCCGATCAGAAGAAGGTACGGGAGCTCCTTGATTCGTTTTCCGGGCTCAAGGCCGATGGGTTCGAAAATGACGTACCGGAAAGCTTGGAGAAGTACGGCTTGCACGAGCCTACCGCCGAAATCGTGTTTTACGGCAGCGGAGGGGAAGAGGGCGTCATATTCGGGAAAAGAAAAGACGAAGGGAGCTATTTCGTAAAGGTCATGAAAGGCGATCCGGTGTATTCCGTGTCAAAGAATTATTTCAAGATCCTGCCGAAGAATAGCGATGAAGTAATAAGCAGGTGACCTGTTTCTTTCAGCCTGATGATCCCGGCCCGGGATAATTAACCATTCATTGCATTGTCCGGCGTCCGGGCATACCCCCCCGGCTGTTATAGCGTGTCATTTGTCCTTATCTTTAACGTCTAGCTTCAGACCGAGCTCGAGGAGCTGGCTCTGCTCGACGCCGGACGGGGCTCCGGTCAGAGGACATACCCCTTTCTGCGTCTTGGGGAACGCGATTACATCCCTTATAGAATTAGCTCCGGTTATGAGCATCACTATCCTGTCGAGTCCGAGCGCGATACCCCCGTGGGGCGGGGCCCCGAATTCGAGCGCTTCGAGCAGAAACCCGAATTTCTCCACTGCCTGTTCCGGGGTGAGGCCTATCGTATGGAAGAGTTTCTCCTGTATGTCCTTCTGGAAGATTCTGATGCTGCCGCCGCCGATCTCCACTCCGTTCAGCACGACGTCGTAAGCCCTCGACCTTACCTTGCCCTTCTCCGTATCTAACAGGTGGAGGTCTTCCTCTTTCGGTGACGTGAACGGGTGGTGCATGGCGACGTAGCGTTTCTCCGCGTGGTCGAAATCGAGGAGCGGAAAATCCTCGACCCAGAGGAAATCGAACCTGCCGTGGTTTATCATTCCGAGTCTTTCGCCGAGCTCGAGCCTCAGGTGAGAGAGTACCATGTTCACTATATACGGCGTATCGGCAGCGAAAAATACGATGTCGCCGTCCGCGAGCCCGATTCTCTTCTGTAAATCCTCTTTTTCCATGTCGCTCATAAACTTGACGATCGGGGAGGTCCATTCGTCGGCCGAGACGCGTATCCATGCGAGACCCTTTGCCCCGAGCGATTTGGCGGTCTCACCGAGGTCGTCTATTTCCTTCCTCGAAAGCTCGCCGGCTTTCCCGGGGAGCTTGAGCGCCTTAACGATCCCGCCCTTTTTTATGGCTCCGCTGAATACCTGGAACCCTGAGTCTCTGAATATCTCCGTCAGGTCCTCGAGCTCGAGCCCGAACCTCGTATCAGGCTTGTCGGAACCGTATCTGAGCATCGCCTCTTCGTGCTTCATTCGTTTAAACGGGACGGGTATGTCGGTTCCTTTCGCTTCCTTGAATATCGCTTTGAGTATGCCTTCGACCACCGACATAATATCGTTCTCGTCCGCGTACGACATTTCGAGGTCTATCTGGGTGAATTCGGGCTGGCGGTCGGCCCTCAGGTCTTCGTCCCGGAAACAGCGCACTATCTGGTAGTACCTGTCGAGCCCCGATATCATGAGGGTCTGCTTCAGGAGCTGCGGAGACTGCGGCAGGGCGTAAAATTCTCCCGGGTTGAGCCTGCTCGGGACGAGGAAGTCCCTGGCCCCTTCGGGCGTCGACCTCGTAAGATAAGGCGTTTCCACCTCGATGAACCCCTCCCCGTTCAGGTAATTCCTCGTAGCCGAGACCGCCTTGTGCCGCGTTACGATATTATCCCTCATGTGGGGGCGTCTCAGGTCGAGGTATCGGTGTTTCAGTCTGAGCAGCTCATCGACCCTGATGTCGTTTTCTATTAAGAACGGGAGCGGCTTCGAGGTGTTCAGGATCCTGAGCCCGTCCGCTATGACCTCTACCTCGCCTGTCGGGAGGTTCGGGTTTATAGTCTCCTTCGAGCGGCTCGTCACCTTTCCCGTGACGGCGATCACCCACTCGTCCCTGAGCGCTGAAGCCTTTACGTGTATTTCCCTATTCGTCTGCGGATTGAACACGATCTGTATTATTCCTTCCCTGTCCCTCAAATCGATGAATATGACCCCGCCGTGGTCCCTGTTCGACTGGATCCAGCCCATGAGCACGACACTGCGGCCGATATCCCCGGCTCTCAGGATCCCGCAATAGTCCGTTCTCTTCCAATCTCCCATGCGGTCAAGCATTTGAAAAGCTCCTTTAAAACGTACGTACCTCTAACGACCAGAAATCTTAACCTTTGCTAGGGATTTGGCAAGACGGGCGGGTTAGAGCCCCGCGGAACGCGATAAATGCGAAAAATCATAGTTTCCGTCATTAAATGCCTTATGAAGACTCGATTACGTTTAACGCCGGGACAATTCGGTCTGAGGGCTCAATATGGCTTTTGGCTATATATCGGAATTGCGTATAAAATTGTCTGGTGCCGCGAATGAATCTGCGGATATTGAACTCGTTCACTGCCGGGCCCGCCCAATAAATGTTAAAGGACCATAATTCCGAGCCGACAGGTGTTTATAACTTCATGAGGACCGGCCTGCCGCTTTTATCGATTTTCTTTCTGGCGTTAATACTGAGGATGTACAACCTGGACGGTGAGAGTTACTGGCTGGACGAGTTTTATTCTGTTCAGCTCTCGAGGTTGACGCCGCTGGAAATATTAAACGAGCTGGCTCTGAACCAAGAGAATACCCCCCCTGTCTACTATGTGCTTCTTCATTACTGGACGGCTCTTTTTGGAGAATCCGAATTCGCTACGAGACTCCTTTCGGCTGTGCTGGGCTCGTTTTCCGTTTTCCTGATATACCTATTCGGGAAAGAGCTCATCAATAAAAATACAGGCTTTCTGGCGTCTATACTCCTGGCTGTCTCCCCATTCCAGGTCTATTACTCCCAGGAGGCAAGAACTTATACCTTACTGGTTGCTATTACGCTCATCAACAACTATTTCTTTTTCAGGTTATTAGGCTCTTACAATATCAAGCTCGTATCGGGTTATCTGCTATCCGGCGCGCTTCTCATATACGCACACTATTTCTGGGTATTTTATATAGCAGCGCAAAACATATTTATATTCACAAAATTAGCCGTAAACCCGAGGGGTGAATGGCCGGGGGCCAGGCGCTGGATAATACTGCAATTAATTCTTCTTGTTATTTTCCTTCCGGGGCTTAATCTTTTATTAACAGCCCATGCACTATCCGAGGGGTTCTGGATCGAAAAGCCCAATATCAAAGCCGTGGTCGGGACACTTTTGGAATTCTCGGGGTCTTATCTCCTGCTTGTTCTCTTTTTTCTGCTGTCTCTCTATAAGTTGCTGACCGTCTTGGGCACAAACGGTAAAAGCGCTCTCAGACAGATTTTTAGCCGGTCTGACAGCGATACACGTGATCCGGTCTTTTCTAATATAGACAGGACATACTTACTAATCGTATTGTTGTTTGCGCCGATCATTATCCCCTTTTTAGTGTCGGTGATAATGAAGCCGATATATGTTTCCCGCTATATGATAGGCGCGAGCCCGACCCTTATTATACTGGTATCCGCGGGGATAGATAATCTGAAATCTAATAAAGTAAAAATAATCGTCGTGGTATTGATAGCCGGCTTGTCATTATTCCAGGTGTACCGGGATTATAAATCGGTTGATAAACATCAGTGGAGGGAGGCTGCTGAATATATGGATGAGAACGCCGCCCGTGGGGATTTGATTGTGGTCACGCCCGATTACGAGATGGAATCCCTGGAACATTACTTAAAAAGAACGGATCTCAGGATAAAACCTCTGCCTCGAGATCCGGACCTCGATTTCGATTTAAGAGGCGAGACGATATGGGTAATATCCGCCTATCACGGGGATCGCAACAACGCGGTTAACGGCGATAGTCTGAATGAACACAATACGCTGCTGTCGGAACAAGCTTTTACGAAAATAAAAATATACCATTTGACGGGTAAATCTAATTGAGAGTCTTGGTCTCATGAAACTCTTTCTTTCAATTGTATGATAAGGCGGTTACTTGTTTGGTATGTGAGTCGGAGTAAAGGGAACTAGATCGAAATTATGAAATTAGAATCGGTATATGTGCCGGGTCGTTCTATTATAAAAAACAATTTCATCTTACTGGCCATATTTTTACTCGGTTTATTCCTCAGAATTCATCATCTTGGAGGAGAGAGCGTATGGTATGACGAGGCGGTTTCGGTTGCGGCATCGAAGCTCGGGTTTGTAGAGCAGATAAGATGGAGCCTGGCTTCGAGTGACAACAATCCTCCTCTATACTACGCATTTCTCCGTGTCTGGGTTCT
>DATIET010000168.1:0-5456 GCA_035455615.1 Thermodesulfobacteriota bacterium | reverse complement strand
ACTTTGACATCAGGTAGGTTCCCCTGGCATTGATATTGAACGTCTTGTCCCATATCTCCGTGTCCGTATCGTGCGTGAAACCCAGGTAAAGAACCCCCGCGTTATTTAACAGGATATCGATCTTGCCGTATTTTTTGATCGTGTGTTCGACCGCCTTCCTGCAGTCCTCTTCTTTCGATACGTCGCTCACCAGATAGTCGAGGCTGAGCCCCTTTTTTTTGGCTTCTTCTACCGTTTCCTTGAGCGTTTTCTCGGTCCTTCCGGTAATGACCACCTTTGCGCCTTCCTCGGCAAAAAGGAATGCAGTCGCCTTTCCGAGTCCCAAACTTCCCCCCGTGATGAGGGCCACTTTGTTTTCGAGCATCATGTTTAAAGAGTCTCCTTTGTGTTTTTTTACTGGATGAGTATAAAGGAATCACTTTTTTTATTCAAGAATTCGGAGCATTATGTTATTATCTGGACTCGGATTCAATCTGCCGGCATTGGAAACCCGGTCCCGGAAGCTGCCGGCCGGTGGTCTCCGGGCCGGGAACCGGGATACGAAATAACATCCGGAGGACTTTCATGAGCAATCAAGCCGGGCGCGGTGATACCGTCACGTTGAATTATGAGGGCAGGATAGAGGACGGCTCTACGTTCCACACATTCGATGAAACCCCTGTTACAGTCGAGCTCGGCTCGGGAAGCCTAGTAAAGGGACTAGAGGAACAGATTCTCGGGATGTCCGAAGGGGAGGAGAAGGAGTTCAGGGTTCTGCCTGAGAACGGCTACGGCATTGAAAAACCCGAGCTCATTCACACGGTAGGATCGGATATGTTCGCGAAGACCGATATTACGCCCGACGTCGGAATGGTGCTTAAAACCCCTCACGGCAACTGTCACATTACCAGGATCGAGGAGGGCAAAGTCGAGATAAGCTACAATCACCCCCTTGCCGGAAGGACGCTCGATTACAGGGTCAAAGTCCTGAGGGTGGTAAAAAAGGGCAGTCACCCATAACTTCCTGTGATCACATGTTTATCCCGGCCTGTAAATACTGCTTGATAATGGTTCTCCCGCTTCATATACTATTATTCGGAGGTAAGCGGAATGGATACATTGCTTAGCGTTTTCGTGGGGGTGGGCCTGAGCGCCGCCTGCGGTTTCAGGGTGTTCGTGCCTCTCCTCGTGATGAGCGTCGCGTCCCTTACGGGGCAAATGTCGCTATCCTCCGAGTTCGAATGGATCGCCACGTATCCGGCCCTTGCCGCTTTCGCTATAGCCACTATTTTCGAGATCGCCGCTTACTACATCCCGTGGGTCGACAACCTCCTCGATACTGTCGCCATCCCCGCTGCGACGGTGGCCGGAACGATAGTAATGGCTTCTGCGGTGTCGGAGATGAGTCCTTTCCTTAAATGGGGGCTTGCCGTAATTGTTGGCGGCGGTGTTGCGGGCACGGTACAGGGGCTCACTACCATAACCCGTATAACATCCACGGCCACGACCGGGGGTCTCGGAAACCCGGTGGTCTCGACTTTCGAAGCGGGCGGCTCTCTCCTTATGTCCATACTCGCGATCGCGGTACCCGTGCTTGCGGCAATCGGCGCAGGCGCGATAATATTCATCGCCTGGCGAAAGATTTACATTTGGCTTACCCGGAGAAACAGGCTCGAGCCCAGTCACGATTGACGCCGCTTCATATCCGGGTTCAAAACTGAACCGCATACAGGGACTGGAGAAGTCTCTCGGCGGCCCTCTCGCCCGAGTTTATACAGTCGGGTATGCCGACGCCGCCGAAGGCGTTTCCGGCGATCTCAAGCCCGTCGAGCTTCTTTATTTCCCTCTGTATTCCCTCGACTAGCTCCCTGTGACCGACGTGATACTGGGGCATCGCCCCGGGGTATCTCTTTATGATCGTAAAGACAGGGTCTGATTTGATGCCGAGGAGCGAGCCTATTTCTTTCCGGACGGTCTCGATTATACGGAGGTCTTCCATTTTGTAGGTCTCGGGATCGAGGGCTCCGCCGACGAAGATACGGAGGACCGTGCAGCTTTGCGGGGCCCTTCCGGGGAATTTCTCGCTGCTGAACGAGCAGGCGATCATGCTGCTTCTTTCGGTCCTGGGAACGACGAACCCGAATCCGCCTAACTCCGTCTCAATGTCTTCCTTCCTGTATGCCAGGATCACTACGGCGGTTGATGTATATTCGATCTTTCTCAGTAGAGCCGCACTCTCTCCGGCTGCATTTTCCAGAAGCCCGGCTGTGATGTAGGCCGGTGTCGTGATGATAACGCCCGCAGCATTCAATATTCCGTCCCCGGTCGTTACCTCCCAGCCGTCGTATGCCTCTTTAATCCCCTCTACTGCGACACCGGTTTTTATGGACCCTTCCGGGATCTTTCTTACGATAGCGTCCACGAGGGTCTTCATGCCTTTTTTGAATGAGACGAACAGGCTGTACCTGGCGCCGCTATCGGGCATAACGCCTTTCTTTCGTTTTCTCAAGCCCTGGTACATGCCCTTGATAACGCTTCCGTACCTCTCTTCCATTTCGAGGAACTGGGGCATCGTAGCCCTCAGGCTGAGCTTTTCGGGGTCTGCGGTATATACGCCGCCTATCATAGGCTGGGCTGCCCGGTCGAGCGCCTCTCTGCCCAGGCGTCTCCTTACGAAGGACGCGAGGCTCTCGTCACCCGGCGGGTTCTTCGGTATAACGAGGTCCATCAGCATCCTCAACTTCCCGTGCCAGGAGAAGAGCGGCGTCCTCAGAAACGGCATTATCCGCGCGGGGGCCAGCATGATGAACCCATCGGGGAGCGGTACCAGCCTCCCGTGAAGGAGCACGTACGTACGTCTTTTGTCACGGTTGGTCTCGATGAGCTCGTTATCCAGGCCGAGCCTGCTCGACAGGTTAAGCCCCCAGGGTTTCGAGGTTATGAACGAATCGGGCCCTTCCTCTATAGTGAACCCGTCCCTCTCTACCGTGGATATTACTCCCCCGACCCCGTCCGATTTTTCGAGGAGGAGGATTTCGAGGTTTAAAATTTTGTCTCTGCTTAGTTCGGTAAGACGGTGAGCGGCGCTTAAACCTGTAATACCTCCCCCTATAACGATTACCCGCTTAGGCATGAGAATATTTAACCATGCAAAGATATATAGTAAAAGGGGGCCGGTGCGTTACCGGTGTGTTCAGGACCGGTTCAGCCTTGATCCCGGTCTTTGAGTTTATAAAGCAGCGAGCGGCGGCTTATTCCCAGCATCTTCGCCGCCTTCGTGCGGTTGCCGCGGGCGTCCGAGAGGGCCTTCTCGATGTAAGACTTTTCGATCCTCTGCCTGGCCTCATCATATGTGAGCGTGTCGGTCCAGGCCTCGGGGTTCAAATTCCTTTTCGGCTGAAACGCCCCGATGTCTATCTTGTTTATATATTCCGAATCGGAGAGTATCATCGCCCTCTCGATCACGTTTTCGAGCTCCCTCACGTTGCCCGGCCAGTCGTAATCCATTAATTCCGACATGACTTCGGGTGTCGTATCGATGATCCGCCGTTTTAGCTGTCTGTTATGTTTAGCGATAAAATGACGGACTAGGACGGGGACATCCTCTTTCCTATCCCTGAGCGGGGGTATGGAGACGGGGAATACGCTCAGCCTGTAGTAGAGGTCGTTCCTGAACCTACCGTTCATTACCTCCACCAGCAGGTCCCGCGACGTGGCGGCGATCACCTTCGTATCTGTTTTAATAAGCTTCGTATCGCCGAGCCTCCTTATCTCCCCGTCCTGAAGGACGCGCAGGAGCTTCGGCTGTAGCGACATTGGGAATTCCCCGATCTCATCGAGGAAGAGGGTCCCTCCGTGGGCTTCTTCTATCAATCCCCTTTTCGAGCTGTCGGCCCCGCTGAACGCCCCCTTCGCGTATCCGAAGAGCTCGCTCTCCAGGAGTGTCTCGGGGATCGCGGCGCAGTTGACCGCTATAAACGGCGCTTCCTTTCTCGGGCTGCCGTTGTGAATTGCCTTCGCGATAAGCTCCTTTCCCGTCCCGCTTTCGCCGGATATGAGGACAGTCGTCTTGAACTGGGACGCCTTTTCCGAGAGCTTGACGGCTTCTTCCATCGGAGCACTCTCATAGATGATATCCCGGAACTCTCCCCGCATACCGATTTCCTTCTCGAGATATATATTCTTCAGCCTGAGCCGCTGTCTCTCTTCCGCCATCCGCATTCTGAGTGTGAGCTCTTCGGAATTGAGCGGTTTATTGATATAATCATCTGCCCCCTTTTTAATAGCCTCTATAGAGCTTTCCACACTCCCGTACGCGGAGATCATAATGATGATCGGAGATAGGTCCCTCTCCCGTATTTCTTCCAGGAACTCCATCCCGCCCATTCCCGGGAGCTTTATGTCGCATATGATGAAGTCGTACCTGTTGCCTCCGTCTATGAGCTCTAGCCCGGACTTCGCGTTATCGACGCTTTCGGTTTCGTAGCCCTCCATCTGAAATATCAGCGACAACGAATCCCGAATTCCCTTTTCGTCGTCAATTACCAAAATTTTCTGCATTCTTATATCCTCTCGCTGCGGGGAAGATTATCCTGAACAGCGCCCCGTTTCCGTGGGTGCTCTCTACCTCGATCACCCCTTCGAAGGTCTCCACGATCCTGGCCGAGACCGGAAGGCCGAGCCCCGTGCCGTGACCGGGGTCCTTGGTCGTGAAGAAGGGGTCGAATATTTTGTCGATTATATCCCCGGGTATGCCCTCGCCGTTGTCTCTCACTGTGATAACCGCGCCTGCGTCCCCGTTGCAGGCGGTCGAAATGACGATTTCCCCCGCACCCCTGAGCGCGTCTCTCGCGTTGAGCAGGAGGTTTATTATGACCTGTGAGAGCTGCCCGGGGTCGGCTATGATCGACGGCAGGTCCGGGGAAAGGTCGAGAGTAAGCGTAATGTCCTTGAGCGCGCCCTGGTTCCCCACGATCTCGGCCGTCTCCGTTATCACTTGATTCACGTTTACGATCCGGGGAGAGTTTTTTCTGGGTCGCGAATAATCGAGGAGCGTCCTTATGATTCTGTCCACCCGGCTTACTTCTCTCAGAATGTCGCCGACGATTCTGTTCCGCTTTTCCCCATCCATTCCGGGCGCCCTCCTGAGCACCTCGGCGTAGCCCTTTATGGCGGAGAGCGGGTTCCCGATCTCGTGCGCGACGCCCGCTGATAGCTGTCCCAGGGAGGCGAGTTTTTCTGTCGCTATGAGCTCCTTCTGCGTCAATTTGAGCTCCGCGTTAGTCACTTCGAGCTCCCTTATCTTGTCCCTGAGGTTCCTTTTTCCGCCCTCTATCTCGTCGAACATCACACGGAGCGCCGAATAGAGCTGGTTTATTTCCTTCACCCTCCCGACATCCGCCGACTCCGGGAACCTGCCCGCGCTGATTTTCTCAGTCGTTTTGATGAGCTCGTGTACCGGCCTTACGATCCTCCTC
>DATIET010000167.1:0-3486 GCA_035455615.1 Thermodesulfobacteriota bacterium | reverse complement strand
CCAGCCTTAATTACGAGCTGTGCAGATCAATCATAGACCCTTTATCTCTTTCCACATGAGCTCGATTGTCTCCGAGTAGCTGGACGTTTGGAAGATACCGGAGCCCGAGACGATAACGTCCGCCCCTGCCTCGGCAATTGTCCTTATGTTGTCGAGCTTTATACCGCCGTCCACTTGTATTAGGGGCTTATGCTCGGAAGCGTCTATTATCTCCCGGAGCCTCTCCACCTTGGGGACCATGGAATGGATGAACTTCTGACCCGGGAAGCCGGGCTCGACCGTCATTACGAGTATCATGTCGGCGTAGTCGAGCACTTCCTCTAGTACGTAAAGAGGCGTCATCGGGCTGATCGCGACCCCCGCTTTCACGCCCCTCGATTTTATCCTCGATATCGTGCTGTATAGGAGCCTGCATGTCTCGTACTGGACCGTGATGCCCATGACGGCATCCCCGCCCGCGTCTATGAATTTCTCCGCGTAATCCTCCGGGTTCTCTATCTGGAGGTGGATGTCCATAGGAGGCGTATCGGCTTTCCTGAGCGCCTCGACGATCGGCAGACCGATGCTTATATTGGGGACGAAGTGGCCGTCCATGACGTCCACGTGTATCCAGTCGGCCCCCGCCTCCTTTATGGCCCTTACCTCCTCCCCGAGCCTGGTGAAATCAGCCGATAATATGGACGGCGCAATTAATTTCTTCATTTTTTCCATTCCTTACAGTGCAGTATAGTTTAAACAACGGATTCCGGGAACGGATTATACCATGCCCGGACGCGTCTGAGAAAAGAGGGACATACGTCCCCATTTACGTAGGAGTCCGCATCCCGAGTATCCGGGCGGTTTTCTTGACAGACACCCTAAAATTATTTACCATATCGGCTCTTATTGACCAATTTCCGCTCATAACAAGGACATTAGAATGCCGCAAAGGAATTTTATTTTTACCTCGGAATCCGTAACCGAGGGACACCCGGACAAGATGGCCGACCAGATATCGGACGCGGTGCTCGACGCCATGATCGGCGGCGACCCTCACAGCAGGGTGGCCTGCGAGACGCTCCTCACGACGGGCCTCGTAGTAGTAGCGGGAGAAATTACGGCAAATACGATCGTCGATCTCTCCAACATAGTCAGAAATACGATCACCGATATAGGCTACACGGACAGCGCTATGGGGTTCGACGCCAGCACATGCGGTCTTATCATAGCCGTCGACAAGCAGTCGCCCGACATAGCGATGGGCGTCAATTCGAGCGCGGAGAGGGAGCAGGGAGCGGGTGACCAGGGCCTGATGTTCGGCTACGCAACGGACGAAACACCGGAGCTTATGCCCTCCCCCATAATCTTCGCACACAAGCTGGCAAAGAGGCTGACCGATACAAGGAAGGAAGGCATACTCCCCTTCCTCAGGCCTGACGGGAAGACTCAGGTTACCGTGAGGTACGAAAACGGCGTCCCGGTCGGGATCGACGCTATCGTGGTTTCCTCTCAGCACTCGGCCGATGTCGCGAACAAGACTATTCACGAAGGTATCCTCGAGGAAGTAATCAGGCACTGCATAAACGAAGAATTGATATCCGATAAGACGAAGATATACATAAACCCTACGGGTAGGTTCGTTACGGGCGGCCCCATGGGGGACTCGGGTCTCACCGGAAGGAAGATAATCATTGACACGTACGGAGGCTGGGCGAGGCATGGAGGCGGAGCGTTTTCGGGGAAAGACCCTTCCAAGGTCGACAGGAGCGCAGCCTACATGGCGCGGTACGTGGCCAAGAACGTGGTCGCGTCGGGCCTCGCGAAGGAATGCGAGGTTCAGCTCGCCTATGCTATAGGGGTAGCCGAGCCTGTATCCATAATGGTCGAGACATTCGGATCGGGAGTTGTTCCCGAAGAAAAGATATCGGACGCCATAAGAGAGGTATTCGATCTATGCCCTTCGGCCATCATCGGCACACTCGATCTTCTAAAACCTATCTATCGTGAAACAGCCGCTTACGGTCATTTCGGCAGGTTCGGTTCGGGGTTCACGTGGGAAAAGACCGACAGGGTGAACGACCTGCTGAAAGCAGTATCCTGACACACTCCCCCAGAGACCCGCAATAAAATTTAGACGGAGGCAGCAATGAAGTATGACGTAAAAGACCTTAAACTGGCCAGGCAAGGGAAGCTCAGAGTAGAATGGGCCGCCGAAGAAATGCCCGTTCTCGCCTTAATAAGCGAGAGGTTCAAAAAGGAAAAGCCTTTAAAGGGCGTGACGATAGCGGCGTGCCTTCACGTGACCACCGAAACGGCGAACCTCGCGATCACGCTCAAGGAGGGCGGCGCGAACGTAGTGCTCTGCGCATCGAACCCCCTCAGCACACAGGACGACGCCGCGGCCTACCTCGTGAAAGACCACAATATTTCAGTCTTCGCGATAAAGGGTGAAAACACGAAAACGTATTACGGCCACATCAACAGCACGATCGACCTCTCTCCGAATATCACGATGGACGACGGGGCCGACCTGGTCTCGATCCTCCACAAAACAAGAACGGAAAAGCTCAAGGGCGTAATGGGCGGCACCGAGGAGACGACGACCGGGGTCATACGCCTCCGGAGCATGGCCGAGAACGGCGTGCTCAAATACCCGATAATCGCCGTGAACGACGCGAACACGAAACACCTCTTCGACAACCGCTACGGCACCGGGCAGAGCACCCTCGACGGAATGGTAAGGGCCACGAACAGGCTCATTTCGGGGACCGTATTCGTAGTCTGCGGGTACGGGTGGTGCGGGAAGGGACTGGCGATGAGGGCGAGGGGCATGGGAGCGAACGTGGTCGTGACGGAGGTCGACGAGCTCGCGGCCCTCGAAGCCGTGATGGACGGTTTCAGGGTTATGCCCATAGCCGACGCAGCCAGGATAGGCGATTTCTTCTGCACGGTGACGGGGAACATCAACGTGATAAGAAGAGAGCACTTCAAGACGATGAAGGACGGCGCGATAGTGTGTAATTCGGGGCATTTTAACGTAGAGCTCGACCTCAAGGGCCTCGAGCTGATCTCATCCAAAAAACGCATTATCAGGGATTACGTCGAGGAATTTACACTGAAAAACGGAAAGAGGATCAACGTCCTCGGCGAAGGGAGGCTTATAAACCTGGCCGCCGCCGAAGGGCACCCTTCGAGCGTCATGGACATGAGCTTCGCCAACCAGGCCCTTTGCGCCGAGTATGTGGTGAAGAACGCGAAGAAGCTCGAAAAAAAGGTATACGACGTACCGCCCCAGGTAGACCAGTCCGTTGCGCGGACGAAGCTTAAGGCAAGGGGCGTGAAGATAGACAAGCTCACCCCGGAGCAGAAAAAATATCTGAGCTCGTGGGAAATGGGCACGTGATGTTGTAGAATGTTGAGTAATGGACGTCCTCCTGGATTCCTTTCTCTCCTACCTCGCGGTTGAAAAAGGGCTATCCGAAAATACACTCGAATCCTACGGCCGGG
>DATIET010000166.1:0-7795 GCA_035455615.1 Thermodesulfobacteriota bacterium | reverse complement strand
ATAGACCCCCTGTAGAGCCTAATATAAGGGCCACGCCCAGGAGCGTGGTAAGCTGAAACGCGTGCTGCCAAATTAGAAGGTCGTATCCGGCCGAGAACCCGACCCTCATAAAGCCGGCTGAAGCTACGCCCGGGGCCTCTCCGATCGAAAAGGCCTTGGTCATGGCGAGCTGGCCTACAGTCCCGAATACGCCGACGCCCGCAAGCATGAGGAGGTTCGCCGGTTTTTCCATGAACGAAAAATCGAATTCCCTGCCGAGCACAAAAATGAGTACGAGGCATACTAACGAAGCCGTTCCCGAGAAGTGCGCGACTATGGTCCTGGGATCGATGTCCCTCAGCTTCCTTAGAAGAATCATAACTATAGCGCCAGCGAAAGCGGCGAAGAGCGCCGCGAGCCCGGCGATGCTCTGATCGGTAATGTGCGCGTGCTCGACGAGTACGACCCCCGCCATCCCGAGTATTATGGAGAGCCATATCCTTCTGCTCGTCGTTTCGCCGAGGAGGAATCCCGCCATGACGGCTACCCAGATGGGTCTCGATTCCGTGATGACCGCCACGTCCGATATAGGGAGCTCCGTCAGGGCATAGAACGTCGCAATCATAGCGGCGCAGCCGACCAGGCTCCTCACCCAGAGAAGGGGCCTGTCGAGCAGGAACGGCTTTAATCCGGCGCGCCGGGTAAGTACGAGCGCTATCACGAATGACATGAACATCCTGAGGAATGCGAGTATGAGCCAGTCGCACTCGCTCCCGAGGGCATGTATGAGCGCCCCCATGGTCGCGAAATCGAACCCCCCCAGGACCATCCAGAAGACCGCCTTGTTGTTCGCGAACTTGAGGGTACTCAAGCCTTTTTTAATGTTCATCCGGTCTCGCTTTCTGTCGAGTCTGTTCGGACGGTCCCGATAAACCTTCGTTTTCTTCGGCGTGAAATGTACGGAAGGTCTCTGAAAGTATATTAATAATATACCAGATCGTCGCGGCTCCGTATTAAATCAGGAGATGGTCGTGGTCCCCGAGAAACCTCATGACTATTTGATTGAATTCGTCGGGTTTCTCGATCGGCGGGACGTGCCCGCAGTGTTTGATCGTGACGAGGGTCGAATTCTTTATCTTCTCCCGGAGAATCCTCGAATATTTAACGGGGACGAGAATGTCCTCCTCCCCTGCGATTATGAGCGTGGGGGCCTTTATTTCCGATACGCGGTCGCGGAGGTCGTGTCCCCTGCTGGCCTTCGAAAGGTTGACGACCGGCTTTACGGGGTTGAGCGCCATGTTGATCTCCTTCATCGCCATCATCCTGTCGAGGTTCTTTCTCGTGAACTCTTCAGAGAACAGATAGGGCAGTGCGACGTCGTATCTGAGCCCGCTTCCGCCTTCCTCAGCCGCTTTTATCCACGATGTAATCGTAAGCCCGAGCAGCGTGTCCACGTACGAGCACGTGTCCACTAAAACGAGCGCGGCGGTTTTCCCGGGGTAGCTGAGGGCGAAGTGCTGCGCTATCATGCCGCCGTTCGAAAGCCCGATTATATGCGCTCTCGGTATCTCCAGCTTCTCCATAAGTCCCCGGAGGTCCTCCGCGTGCATTTCCTGTGAATATTCCGTATCCGGCTTGTCAGACCCCCCCTGGCCCCTGCAGTCGTATCTCAGTATCCTGTACTTTCTGCTGAAAGGCTCCACCTGCAGGAGCCATCCGTTCAGGTCCATCGTCAGGCCGTTAATGAAAACTACGGGCGGGCCGTAACCCGATATTTCGTATTGGAGATATATGGAGTCGGTCTTTACTCTAGGCATACTTCTCGGGCGTGCCCGGGGCGTCCTTAAGAAGGTCCCTCAGGTCCCTGATGACGTAGTCGGGCTTGATTTCGGAATGTTTTATATCGTCTTCGGAAGTGGATCCGGAAAGGGCGAGTATCGCCGCTATGCCCGCGTTCCTGCCTCCCTGAACGTCGGTGTCGAGACGGTCCCCTATGATCGCGAACTTCTCCCTGTCCCTGTGCAGGTGCTCGGCGAGCGCCACTTCGAACATTATCAGCTCCGGCTTGCCCGCGACGACGGCTTTCCTGCCGCATGCCGTCTCGATCGAGGCGAGCATCGCGCCCGTGGCCGGGATGAGCCCTTCCGGGGAAGGGTAGGCGGGGTCGCGGTTCGTGGCGAAAAATTCCGCCCCCCCGCGTATCGCGAGCGTCGCGAGCTTCATTTCCTCATAATGGAACTCCGGATGCCCGCCGACTATGACGAAATCTGCCCTCTTGGCGTCCTCTCCGCTCACGACCTCGAGCCCCGCGAGCCTGATCTCGTCCTTGAGCGACCTGCTGCCGACGACGTAAGCGCTTTTGTTTTTGATGTCCGGGTAAGAGTTCCTGATATGGTATGCGATCGCCATTCCCGACGTAACGACGTCTCCCCGGGTTACGACGATCCCCATCACTCTCAGTTTTTCCGAGTATTCCCCTGCGGTCTTTCGCGGATCGTTGGTCAGGAAGATTACTATCTTCCCGCTCTTCTTAAGGAGGTTTATCGTTTCGACGGCGCCCTCGGTCGGGCTCTCGCCCACGTACACCACGCCGTCAAGGTCTATGAGAAAACAGTCGAATAGGTCAGCGAGTCTCATCAGGTTCGTTCGGAGGGGGAATAGAAGAATACTGTCCTGGGGTTTTGACCTTTCGGGATCAGCCCCAAATGTGCCTCATCAGCTCTTCCTGCTTATCGTTTCCGGATTCCTTTCTGAATAGCGATATGACCCGCAACTGGTCATCCTGCGATATCTCTACCCCTATCAGGTTGAGCACGTCCACCGCCGCCTGCCTGTAACCCTCGTAGTACTCTTCCACTTCCCCCGAAGCCCTTACGGTCTTGGAGTCGAGAAAAAGCGCTATCGCTGCCAGCTCGGGCGGCACATCGTCGGCTATCTCGAGATGGTACCCCTCCATATGGCCGACGAGCAGGTGGCTCTTCCATGCCTCGATGACTCTTTCTATTTCTTCCTTCTTCATATTAATAACCTAACTACTATTCCCGTGAGCTTCAAGTATTTTGGGCACACATGCATACCCCCCAAGTCCGTTAAGACGGCCCTGGCGGGGTCCGGCGGCGACCGCTCCCCCTCTCAGCCGTTCCTGTTGTGGAGGAGCTTGCTGGCGACGATTATGTTGTCCCTGCCCGCGGCTTCCGCTATCTTGACTGCTTCACCCAGATTGACTTTATCCGAAAGCGTGGCGAGCTTGAGCAGCATCGGCAGGTTGACCCCGGATATAACTTCCACGTTGTTTTCTTCGAGGAACGTGAGGCTGATGTTCGAAGGCGTCCCTCCGAACATGTCCGTGACCAGTAGTATGCCGTCTTTCCCTTTCACTTTTTTAATGGCGTTCTTTATTTCCTGCTTGAATGTCTCGAACTCCCTGTCGGGGTGAAGGCAGACCCCCTCCATTTTCACGGGCGGGTTCGACGAGAGTACGAAATTCACGGCCGCGATAAGTTCCTTTGCCAGCTCTCCGTGGGTTACTACTACAATACCTACCATCCCGTTTATCTCCTTAGCTTTTTGATATGTCCCTGTGTATCGTAACGGGGGACAGGTGACTGAAATGTTCGGACAGCTTGCCGGCGATGACGACCGACCTGTGCTTCCCGCCTGTGCACCCTATGGCTATTGTGAGGTACGACTTTCCCTCTTTTTCGTATTTCGGGATCAGAAATTCGAGGAATTCCGTGAGTTTCCTGATGTACTCATTCGTGTCCTCTCTGCACATAACGAATTTGATTATCTCGTCGTCGAGGCCGTTTAATTCCTTGAGCTCCTCCACGAAATACGGGTTCGGCAGGAATCTGACGTCGAATACCATGTCGGCGTCATAAGGGTGCCCATGCTTATAACCGAAGGACAATATGTTGACGAGAAGTTTCTGGGAGCGCGATTTATCGAATTTATTCTTAATCAGCTCTTTCAGCTCGTGTACGTTGAAATCCGAAGTATCTATGCTGTAGGTCGAGAGATCCTTCAACTCTTTCAGCATTTTCCTCTCTCTGGAGATGCCTTCGAGTATATTCCCGTTGACCGACAACGGGTGCTTCCTGCGCGTTTCCTTGTATCTCCTTACGAGCGCCGTGTCCGAGGAGTCGAGGAAGATCAAGTCGATCGGATGGCCTTTCTCCTTCAGGTCTTTTATTACTTCGGGCGCGCCCTCGAAAAACACCCCCTCGCGGATGTCCACGACGAGAGCGATTTTAGCGATATCCCCCTGTGAATTCTCGCAGAGCTCAATGAACTTCGGAAGGAGCGTCATCGGCAGGTTGTCGACGCAGTAATAGCCCAGGTCCTCGAGAACGTTCATTGCAGTGCTTTTGCCCGAGCCGGAAACGCCGCTGATGATAACCAGATTAGTCATTAAATTCCATTTTGGCGGCGTGCCGATATTCAAGTGTCGAAATTATAGGACGAGCGGACGCCGCTCATTTTCAATAATTGATTTCGTGCGCCTACTTCTATTATAGTAGCCGTATTCCTGCCGGGGCTTACGGGGATGACCAAATGGGGGAGTTGTACTCCGAGGATGCTGTAATTACTCGTTTCGATTCCGAGCCTGTCGTATTCCGTGCCCGGATCCCATTGAACGAGCTCTATAACCATGTCGATTTCTCTCTTGTCCATAACCGATGTCGTCCCGAACAGGTCTTTTATATTAATTATACCTACACCCCTGACTTCCATGAGGTGTTTTATTCGCTCGGGTCCGTTTCCGACGAGCTTCGATACTCCGACTTTCCTTATCTCGACGATGTCGTCAGAGATGAGTTTAGAACCTCTGTTTATTAAGTCAAGAGCGCACTCGCTTTTGCCGATACCGCTCTTCCCGAGTATCAAAACCCCGAGTCTGTGGATGTCCATAAGCACGCCGTGGACGGTCGCGAAGGGGGCGAGCCTGACCTCCAGTATGTCCTGAAGGAGCGATATCAGCTTTCCCGTATAGAGCTTGGTCGTAAATAGAGGGATGTCCCTCTTGTTACAGGACGCCCTGAGCGCCTCGTCGGGCTCGAGCTCTTTTGAAATTATAAAGCAGGGGACGTCCTGGAACGCGAGGCTCTTGGTTACGCTCTCTTTTTCGACCCCCTTCAACCTGTCGAAATAAGCTATCTCCGTCTTTCCCAGTATCTGTATCGTGCCTTGCTCGAGCTTCAAATCCGGGTCAAGCAGCTTGAGTCCCGGTTTCTGTATCCTGTCCGAGTATATCTCGCGGGAGAGCCCCTTCCGGCCCGCGATCAGCTCTATCTGGAGCTCTCCGCCCCATGTTTTAAATAGTTCTTCGACTCGGAGGGTGGTCACGTTTTCAGAGTCTCGCATCTTCCATGATAATGGAATCGTATATCTCGTCCTGGGTTTCGAGGGTCATTAACTTCGCGCGGAGCTCCGGGTTCTTGAATATCTTGGAGATCCTCGCCAGGAGCTGTATATGTGCCCCTATGGAGGTCTCGGGCGCGACCAGTATGAAAAACAGGTGGGTCAGCTTGGAGTCGAGCGAGTCATAGTCTATGCCTTCCAAGCTTCTCCCGAACCCCGCTATGATGCCCGATACGCCGCTCATCTTGGCATGCGGTATAGCGACCCCGGAATCGACAGCCGTGCTGCAGAGCTTTTCCCTTTCCATGAGCACTTCTATAAGTTTATCGTCATTGATATTCGGGTATGCCGAGGCTAGATTCTCCGCAAGCTCCCTGATTACGTCCGGCTTGGAGCTGGACTGGAGCCTGGGAATAACTGTTTTTCGTTCCAGCACGTCGGAGATTTTCATTGCGTCGCTTGTCAGCTTCAGGGTTCAATTAAAGTTACTAGCCCTCTGTCGTCGATATATAACACGTTCATATCGTTACTGGCGCTGTTTCGGAAGGTGACGAAGTTCGCATCGGAGACGTGGAGCTGTAAGGAGGCTTCTTCTACGGTCATGGGTTTTTCGGGCAGCTTGCGGACCCTGATATTCGTAAATTTCCCGATACCGCTTTCAGAAGCGGCAGGCGCGCCCGGGGCGCCTTCTTTATTCCTTACCCCGCTCCTTCTCTTGGACGTTTTCTTTTTGTCCGTCTCCTTCTTGAGCTGTTTGATGATGATGTCCACGGCGCTGTCAATCGCCGTGTACATGTCTGTGGTTTCAAACGAGCTTCCGGTCTTGAAGTGCCTGCTGTTGACGGTGATCTCCGCCGTGTCCCTGAACTTCTCCGAAGACAGTACGAAATGCACGTCACACGCCTCGGCGCCTGATTTCAAATACTTCTCTATCCTCTTTGATTTCTTGACGGCGTAAGACTTAAGTTTTTCGGGGTCGCGGTTATTGTTAATATGTCTCGTGGTTATTCTTACTCTCATTTCTTTTCTTCCCTTTTTGCGCGGCTCTGGCTGAAGAAGATGGTATTTTAAGGGTTTTTCTATATTTTGCAACAGTTCTTCTGGCGACGATTACATTCCTTCTCTCGAGTATTTTGGAGATGTCCTCATCCGAGTAGGGGCTCTCCGGGAGCTCCTCCGTCACTATTTCCTTAATCATCGATTTAACCCTTTCGAACGACACTTCCTTTCCGTGAGAGGTCTCGATCTTCCTCGAGAAGAGGGATTTAAGCTCTATAGTCCCCTGGGGAGTCTGGATGTATCTCCGGCTCGTAATGCGGCTCACTGTGGATTCGTGGACGCCTACCGACTGCGCGACGTCCTTCAGTATCAACGGCTTTATATAGTCCTTGCCGTGCTCAAAGAAGTCCCTCTGGACTTCGACTATCTTGGCGATGATCTTCCTTACGGCGGCTTCCCGCTCATCCAGGCATTTCATTATCCGCTGCGCGGCTTCTATCTTTTCTTTGAGAAAAAGCTTCGCCTCGGGCGGCAGGCTCTTTTCCTTCTTGAGGAGGTTCCTGTAGTAACTGCTGATCCTGACCTTCGGGAAATCCCGGTTTAGCTGGACCTGGAGCTCGTTGCCCACCTTGTATACGTAGAAATCGGGGACTATGTATCTTTCCGGGTCCTTCTCGTAATAAGGCCTCCCCGGCTTGGGCTCGAGCGTGGATATCACCGTGAGCGCTTCTTTTACGTCCTCGGCCGAGCAGCCGAGGGCCTCGGCGATCTCGAAAAAATCTTTACCGTCCAGATCTTCGAGATGTTCTTCGATGAGTTTCATAATAACGCAGTCATCCGAGTATCCGAGGTCGAGCGCCTGTGTCTTGAGGCATTCCCTCAAGTCTCTCGAGCACGTCCCCGTGGGGTCGAATGACGTCTGGATCCGGGTCAAGACGTCTTTGATCTTTCGTATCAGCTCCTCATCGGGTTTCGGGGAATCGTCCTCTGACACGCTGCCTGCCGGTCCCAATCCGCTCTCGTCGTCCGGCGATGCCGGCTCCGGACCGTTAAGATAGAGCTTCCCGATCCCCTCGACGTCTATCTCGAGGTAACCGTCCTCGTTCGTGTTCCCGATTATGATCGATCCTATCTGCTTCTCTTCCGGGGTAAAATCGGAGACTTCGAGCTGCCATGTCAAATGCTCGGCGAGAGAGTCGGGCGAGCTTATCCTGTTCTCCCACGCCTGCTCCTCTTCGCCGTCGTCCATGTACTGTCTCGAGGCATAATGCGGCATATCGCTATTCTCGCCTCCGAACAGCCGGCTGTCCCCTGTTATGCCGAAGTCGATTGTTTCTTCCGACGGGCTGTTTTCACTCTTCTCTTTCGCTTCTTCCGTTTCTTCGAGCGTGGGGTTTTCTATAAGCTGTTCTTCGAGGTAATCCTTCAACTCGAGCGTGGTCATCTGTATGAGCTT
>DATIET010000165.1:0-2313 GCA_035455615.1 Thermodesulfobacteriota bacterium | reverse complement strand
GAAGCCGTGTGCCAGGTTGCGGCGCAGGTGATCGGAAACGACCTCACTATAACGATCGGCGGACAATTCGGGAACTTCGAGCTCAACGTCATGATGCCCGTAAAAGGGCACAACCTGCTCCAGTCGATAGAGCTCCTGGGCAAGGTGTCGCAGGTATTCACCGACAAGTGCGTGAAGGGCATTAAGGCCGATAAGAAGCGGTGTGAGGAGATGATAGAGAAGAGCCTCGCCATGTGCACTAGCCTCGCCCCAGTAATCGGATACGACAGCGCCGCAAAGATAGCGAAGGAGGCGTACGAGACCGGGAAGACGGTGAGGCAGGTCGCTCTCGAAAAGAAGGTGCTCCCTGCAGAGAAGCTGAAGCAGTTATTGGACCCCTGGTCGATGACCGAGCCCGGGACGAAGAAGTAGGCTTGCAACTGGAATTAACTGTGGGATTTTAACCCGTTCATCCTGAGCCTGTCGAAGGATGTTCTGTATTTTGAGAGCCCCGAGTTTCGCTCAGGTCAAACGGACTAAAAATAAAATCCACCCTAACCCTCCTTTACAAAAGGAGGGAACTGTAAGGCAAAGGAACCACAGGAGACAATCATGAACGTAAAAGAGCTATTCGACCTCACAGGAAAAACCGCCGTAGTCACGGGAGGATACACGGGGATAGGGAAGCAGATGGCGCACGCGCTCGCGGAAGCAGGGGCGGACGTCGTCGTATGCGCGAGGAACCTCGACGGCTGCGTTAGCGCGGCCGAAGAGATATCGAAGAGCACCGGGGTGAAGACGCTCCCGCTCAAATGCGACGTCTCCTCGGAAGCCGACGTGATAAAGATGGTCGCTGACACGGCCGCGAAATTCGGGAAGCTCGACATACTCGTCAACAACGCGGGCATAGCCATGGGCGGCCTCCCCGAGGACACCGCTCTCGAGGACTGGGAGAAGGTCCTCCGCATAAACCTCACCGGCACGTTCCTGTGCTCGAGGGAAGCCGTGAAAGAGATGAAGAAGGCCGGGCGCGGGAAGATAATAAACATCTCCTCCGTGATGGGCTACCAGACGACGAGCCTCGTCAGCGCCCCTGCATACGTAGCGTCCAAGGGCGCGGTGGTCACCCTCACGAAGGACCTCGCCGTGAGGTGGATAAAACACAGCATCAACGTAAACGCGATCGCGCCCGGATGGTTCCCGACCAACATGACGGAGCCCGTGATAAGCCCCGAATTCATGGGTAAAGGGGACGAGCTTCTGGAATCCATACCGGCCGGGAGGTTCGGGGGAGAGGACGACCTGAAGGGAGCAACCGTGCTCCTCGCGTCGAGGGCGTCCGACTACATCACCGGGGAGGTGATTGTCGTGGACGGAGGCACGCTCTCCCGGTATTAGAATCAAAAGTCTTCACACGCAAGCCTGAACGCCTCACGCCCGCCCCGCTCGACAATATCTTTATGCGAGAGCAATATCCGGTCGAAATCCCATTCGAGGACCCTTTCCGCGGACTCCCTCACCGCTGCCTTATTCTTCATGAGGAAACGACGCATGAGCATCGACACCGAGGGCCTGCCGCGCACGCCGTCCAGCAGAGCGAATACCTTCTGTCCCATAGTGAGGTCTTCTGAAAAATTGAAGAGCAGGTCTGTGAGGATTAGAGTGCGGCTCGGCTTGTGAAGAAATACGGCTTCGTTGAGTAAAGGCATCCCGGCGAACACGAAGTGCTCGACCTCGCCGTCCCAATCTGAGGGCGCGGTCTCTCCGAGGAGCCCCGTGAAAGTGACGTCGCGCCTCTTTTCGGGAAGCCCGGGAGCGGCGAGGAACAGAGCGCCGGGATACGCGCGCATATAGCCGCCCACGTGTATGTGGTGGAACCTGTTGGGCGCAGCGACGTATTTCATTTCGCCCAAGCCTGCGAGCCATTCCCCAAGCTCACCGCTCAAGAACACCGGGGAATGTATGAAGAGACCCCCTGACGAGAGTCTTATCACGTTCATCCGACCCCCGACGTCGATCCCAAAAAATCGGTGACTGCGCTCGACAGTCCATAAGCCTTCTGCGAGGTTTCTAACCCTGTCCATGTGTCTGTGGCCCGATTCCGATAATAGTAACCGCCGAGGTGAATGTCAAAACAGCCTCCCGCCTTTATACTTTCCCCCGACATTACAGAATTTGCGTTAAGAAAATAGATTATTAAGGCGTCAAGAAATCTATCAGGGTTGTGGGTGGAATTGATAGATTTTAGCCTTAATGAGATATTTTTAGCAAATTATGTAGTCGGATGATTTTTGCTTCTTTTCATCAAGGAAAAGAAGAAAATAATATTCGTTT
>DATIET010000164.1:0-4338 GCA_035455615.1 Thermodesulfobacteriota bacterium | reverse complement strand
CTCGAAGGGGGGGAGATCGAGGGGATAATCAGCTCGGTAACCGACACGAGGGCAAGCGCGTACCTGCCCGACTACCTTTTCGAAACCCCGGTAGGTCTCGGCTCGGACAGGGTGCCGGAGGAGGGGGCGAGTGTGAGGCTCCGGGTCAGGAAAGTCGACCCATTGAGAAAAATATTGTCATTGGCTACAGTTTGATAGAGAACATATCTAAAGTATTGATTGATGCCCTATGCTATTTCTGATCGGGGCTGTTCGAGGCCTTTTTCCTGGATTTTAACGCTTCGAGTATCTCTTCCACGCTGGTAAACTTCACCCTGGGCCTCCCGTGAGCCTTCCCCCTCTCGATCTCGATGCGATCGATCCCGAGCCAGTCCTCGTAAGTTACGTAATCCGGCTGGGCGCCGGATACGAGCTTGAGCACGCTTTCCCGATCGGGGTCGGTAGGCCCTAACACAGCGCTGCCCCTCACGTCCTCAATTATGCATTCGACCGTCTCGCCCGCGTCCTGCTTGTTTGTCCCGATAACCCCCGTAGGCCCCCTCTTTATCCAGCCGACCGCGTAGAGGCCGGTAATATGCCCCCCCGTCTCCGGGTCGGTCACGCGCCCTTTCTCGTTCCCGATCACCCCCCATTTCTCGTGGAACGGCACGCCCGGCAGCGGGACCCCCTGATACCCTATGGACCTGAATACGATGCCCGCCTCGAGCACCTCGAACTCCCCGGTGGGGTGTGGCCTGACGCTTCCGTCTTCTGCCCTGTAGAGCTCGTTTTTGGCGAGCTTCAGCGCGGCCACGCGTCCCTCCCTGTCCCCGATAATCTCGACCGGCGAGACGAGAAATCTGATATGGAGCCTTTTATTCTTCGTATGGTGCCTGGGGTCGGAATACGATCTCAGTATCTCGAGCTTGTTTATAGCGGTCTGGTCTTTATTAGTCTCGACCGCCTCGATTATAAACTCGTCGTGCGCGACTTCATGGGGGAGCGTCACAGGGTGCGCGCCCGTGAGCTTCCCGAGCTCCCTGACTTCCGGATTGGTGAACGCGGCCTGGAGCGGGCCCCTCCTTCCGAGGAGGTACACGTCCCGTATGCGGGACTTCCCGAGCGCTTCGAGGGCGTAGTCGGCGATGTCCGTTTCCCTGAGCTCGTCGACTGTCCGGCAGAGTATCCTCGCGACGTCGATCGCGACGTTGCCCACCCCTATGACGGCTGCCTTTTCCCGGGACAGGTCGAATTTCAGATGCCTGTAATCGGGGTGCCCGTTGTACCACGCGACGAACTCCGTGGCCGTGTGGTTGCCGATGAGGTCCTCGCCCGGGATACCGAGCTTCCTGTCAGTTTGAGCGCCTGTGGCGAATATAACGACGTGGTAGTGCCTCTTCAAGTCTTCGAGCGTAATGTGCTTCCCGAATTCCACGAGTCCGAAAAACCTGAACCTCGGGTCGGAAGCGATCTTGTCGTACACCTTCGTAACCGACTTTATCTTCTGGTGGTCGGGCGCCACGCCCGATCTCACGAGTCCGTGAGGCGTAGGGAGCCTGTCGAACATATCCACCTCGAATTCGAAATCCTTCTGTTTGAGAAGGTGCTCGGCCGTATAGAACCCCGCCGGTCCCGAACCGATAATCGCAGCCCTTATTATTCGCATTCCATTATTTCGCGTTTCCATTCTCGGATTCCTTTCGTCCTTTTGCACGGGACAGTCATTCTATTTTCGCCGCGATCCCGTTTCTTATTGACCCGTTCGTTATCGGAATTATATTTTTATTCTGGAATTATGCATCCGGGTTTTTAACGAGTATTATAAATCAGGCGATAAATATACCAAAAAATCCCGCCCGGTGTATTTATTTCGAAAAATAATGCGCCCTGACCGGAGAGATGCCCGTGTCGGGCGTTTCCGGTATCGTGCTGAAAACGCGTGGTCCGGTTAAAAATATAAGCGGAACGGGCCGTATGCCTCGTAGAAAACGCCCCGTCCGCGTATTTTAGTGTCCGGGCCGGGAATAATTCATGATTACCAAGAAAACAGTAGACAGAGCCGACTTTCACCTGAAAATAGTCCAGGAAATAAGCGACCTGGTCAATAAATCCACGGGCCTCAACACCATTCTGAAAAAGGTGGTGAACAAGATCGCGGGCTCGCTCCGCTACGACGTGGTCTCGGTCTACCTGTGGGACAAGGATAAGAACGTGCTCAGGCTCCGCTCTACGAAGGGGCTCCACGTCGACCCTCTCAGAACCCCGATCACGCTCAGCCCCGACGAGGGTCTTACCGGGCTCGTGTTCGAGAGCTCGAGAGCGATAACCGTAATGCCCGCGTCCGAGCACCCGAGGTACAGGTACTTCCCCGAGATCGGAGAAGAGGAATACGAGAGCTACATAGGCGTCCCGATAATCCTCCAGAACAGGTGCATAGGCGTCCTCGTCGGCCAGACCAAGGACAAGAGGCTTATCAACCCCGCCGAGGAGACGCTGTTTCAGATTATCGCTTCGAGGCTGGCAGGGCTCCTCGAAGTAGCCGACAGGCTCGAGCGCCTGAAGACCCCTTCCATCATCAAGCACGAGACGAGGACGTATCAGGGAAAAGGGGTCTCGACCGGGGTCGCCATAGGGAATGTATTCATATTCAGGGGTCTGTTTCAGCAGATAAGCTCCGACAAGCTCGCGCCATCGAGCCCCAAGGTAGAAAAAGGGAGGCTTAAAACGGCGTTAAGGGAAGTGGAGGAAGACCTCCGCGACCTCATCAAGACGCTCGACTCGGACGCGCTCCTGTCCAAGGCCGAAATAGACATATTCAGGGCCCACCTCATGATCCTAGAAGGGTCCACGCTCAGGAACACCATATCGCAGAAGCTCAAGGAAAAGAATATCCCCGCCGAGCTCGCGGTGATCGAGGGGATCGAATCGATAGCACAGCAGTTCGAGGAGCTGAGCGATAAATACCTGAGGGAAAAGGCGCAGGACTTCCGCGACATAGGCGAGAGGATTTTACAGGACCTCGTTAAGCTCAAGAAGGGAAGGAGCGTCGCCGCAGAGCCCCGCGAGGGCTCCGTCCTCGTCGCATACGAAATAGGGCCTTCCTTCATATCGATGCTGTTCAGGAACAAGGTGTCCGCGGTCGTGATAGAGAGGGGGGGCGAGACCTCCCACGCCGTCATCATCGCGAAGTCGCTCGGCATCCCCGCCGTTGTGGGTATAGACAACATATGCAGCCTGCTCAAATCGGGCGAGAAAGTCATAGTCGACGGCAAGTCGGGGTTCATATTCTCGAACCCCGACGAGAGCCTCATCGCCGAGTACCAGAACACGTACAGCAAGCTCATGAAGGTGAGGGAGGTGATAGAAGAAGCCGGGAAAGAGAGTATCGACCACAACGGGCTCGGCGTGAAGATAACGGCCAATATAGGGTTCCCGATAGACGTACAGCTCGCCAAGCATTACGGCATAAAAGACGTAGGTCTCTTCCGCACGGAATTTGCGTTCACGCAGTACGCAAAGTGGCCGGGGATAAAGGAGCAGGTGAAGATATACAGCGACCTCGCGAGGGAGTTCGAAGGGTACGTCACCGTCCGCACCCTCGATATAGGGGCCGACAAGCTCCTTCCATACTTCGAGTTCCCCAAAGAGGACAACCCGCTTCTCGGGCTCCGCGCGATAAGGTTCTCTATGGAGTACCTCGACCTCTTCAAAAACCAGATACGGTCGATACTGCTCACGCTGAAGAAAGGACACCGCTTCAGGATACTCCTCCCGATGATAACGAACCTCTGGGAGGTCGAGACGGCAAAAGAGATAATAGAGCAGATGGCCGCCGAGACGGGACTGTCCCCGAAGCAAATACCGCCGCTCGGAATAATGCTCGAAGTCCCCGCGATCCTATACCAGCTCGACGACTACAAGGACATGATCGATTTCATTTCCGTCGGCACGAACGACCTCATTCAGTACATACTCGCCGTCGACAGGAACTCGAACGTAGTGGGGCACCTTTACTCGGGCTTCCACCCCGCGGTGCTGCGCGTCCTCGACGACATATACTACAAGACCAGGCATTCGGGCATGGACGTATCCGTATGCGGCGAGATCGCCGGCACGCCCTCGGGGGCGCTCAGCCTCATTGCCCTCGGATACAGGCAGCTCAGTATTTCGCCCTCGCACGTCCCCTACATAAGATATCTGTGCAAGAAGCTCGATAAATACATGCTCGGCACCGTGAGGCGGGACATCCTGAACATACAGAAGAAGTCGGATATCGAGAGGTACCTCATCGAGGCCCTCGAGACCGTGGACCCGGCGCTTCTGGAGATCGAATAAACCGCCTCTCCGGCTCTACCGCTT
>DATIET010000163.1:0-3075 GCA_035455615.1 Thermodesulfobacteriota bacterium | reverse complement strand
TTTGCGGGCGGGGGGCGCCCTTCACCTTCCTGGCCGGGTTTTCCCCGGCCCTGCCGATTGAGACGAGGTAGTCATAGAACCTCCTTACGGCGGTCAGGTACGATGACATGGACGTGGGCGACAGGTGCTTCGAAAGAATGTAGTCTTTGTAGCGCTGTATGTCGTTCGAAGTAAGCGCCTCGGGCTGGGTGCCGCCGAGCCATTTCGAGTATTCACGGAGGGCTTTTCGGTATGTCTCCTTTGTGGTCTCCCTCCTGTTGAGTGAATCTATAAACCCTTTTATCAGCTCGTCCATCAGGGAGAAGTTAATCATTTTTACACACGGGATTCAACTCCGGCCCTTGACATGTTCTAAATCTGGTGTAATTTATTTTCCGGAATCTAGGTGGTAATTCTGAAGAGGTCACACCCGGTCCCATTCCGAACCCGGAAGTTAAGCTCTTCGAGGCCGATGATACTGCTCCTGTACGGGGGTGGGAAAGTAGGAAGCTGCCTTGGTTCTTTTTTTTTGCCCTTTTCGGTTTTTGCGCGCGGCATTTGCCCAGCCGGCTCTGAAAAAACATGCCGCAGGCTGCGTTTGTTTTGTCGGTTCCCCTTATGTAGTATTTTCCCCTATCTTAAGTTCCTAAACAGGGTGAGCGTGTGAGGAAAACGAGGCTTGCTGTGTTTGTCTCCGGGAGCGGCACAAATCTTCAGGCGATTATAGACGCCGGAATCCCGACTGTCGAAATTGCGCTCGTTTTAAGCAACAATCCCGGCGCCTATGCGCTCGAGCGGGCAAAGAAGCACGGTATCCCCGCCGAGGCGGCGGACCATAAAGATTTCCCGGGCAGGGAGGAGTATGATGAGCACGTCCTCGAGCTGCTCAGACCGTACGGAGTGGACCTGATCGCCCTTGCGGGATTCATGAGAATTCTCACACCCCGCTTCGTGAGGGCCTATAAAAACAGGATCATCAATATCCACCCGGCTCTTCTTCCTTCGTTTCCCGGAATGCACGCCGCAAGGCAGGCCCTCGAAAGCGGAGTGAAGTTCACGGGATGCACGGTGCATTTCGTCGACGAAGGGGTCGATTCGGGCCCGATAATACTTCAGGCCGTCGTGCCTGTACGAGATGACGATGATGAGGAGAGCCTCCTTGAGAGGATACACAAGGAGGAGCACAGGATTTATCCGGAGGCTTTGAAGCTCATTGCCTCAGGCAATTTCAAAATAGAGGGCAAAAGGGTGCTGGCGGTGTCTTAGTATCTTCCTGCGTAATATTACAATTCCCTTCCGACTGCCCTCGCTACAGGCCCGGCCTTCTCCATTAATGCTGCGAACTTCTTGGGCTTGAGAGACTGGCCGCCGTCGCTGATCGCGACAGCCGGATTGTTATGGACCTCTATAATAAGCCCGTCCGCCCCGGCGGCGATAGCGGCGAGGGCCATCGGCGTTACGTACTGCCAGTAACCGGTTCCGTGGCTCGGGTCGGCGAATACAGGCAGATGGGTCTTTTCCTTAAGCACCGGTATCGCGTTCAGGTCGAAGGTGTTTCTGGTCGCTGTCTCGAACGTCCTGATGCCCCTCTCGCATAGAATTACGTTTTCATTGCCTTCCGAGAGTATATATTCGGCGCACATCAGGAATTCCATAATGGTCGTTGCCATGCCCCTTTTCAGGAGAACAGGTTTCTTTGATTTCCCCACCTGTTTTAAAAGCGCGTAGTTCTGGGAGTTCCGTGCGCCTATCTGGAGCATATCCGCGTATTCGACAACGGCGTCCAAGTCATGCGGATCGAGAATCTCGGTTACTATTGGAAGCCCCGTGAGATCCCTCGCCTTCGCCAGGAGCTTCAGACCCTCGACGCCGAGACCCTGAAATGCGTATGGTGATGTCCTCGGTTTATACGCTCCGCCCCTCAGCATGCTGGCCCCGGACTCCTTTACGGATTTCGCTATTTCCATTATCTGCTCTTCGTTCTCAACGGAGCAGGGCCCGGCGATCACGGGAATTTTTTTGTTCCCGACCGCCGTGCCGCCGATTGTAAAGTGCGTGTCTTCCGGTTTGAAATCGCGGCTCGCGAGCTTATAGGGCTGGAGTATCGGGACGACTTTCTCGACCCCTTCGAGGACGCTGAGAGTTTCTACGTCCTGCGGTTTACCCCTCTCGTCCCCCACCGCTCCTATAACGGTCCTCAATACCCCTTCGATCAAGTGCGCCTTATATCCGAGCTCGTCGAGCGTGGATACCGCCTTTTGAATCTGCTCCTTGGAAGCGCCGCTTTTCATTACTACTATCATTGTGGAATTCTCCTCCGCTTATTAAAAAGCAAAATAAAATCAAATAAAAACGTTATGTTACATGAAGAGCGTGCGATGTCAACTATCGCCTGCGAGTGCCTGTCGCCGTTCTCGTCCTATTGATTCTTTTTATATTGCAGAGAATAATAATGTTCCGATTCAAAAGGGCAGGTGGCGGAACCGGCAGACGCGACGGCCTCAAAAGTCGTTGGGCTCACGCTCGTGAGGGTTCGACTCCCTCCCTGCCCATTCGCTTGGAAGAAGCAGGAGTATTCACCTTTCCCGGCTATTTGTTAAAGGTCCGAGCGTTCATGACGTTTCTACAACCGGATGAGCGTAACAAATATGAAAAATTTAGAGCCTATAATTCGGGTTGTATTGACACTATTTGCCGCGATTTTAGGTTATGGCTTTAAAAATATACTGGATAACGCCGACTCCATTGGCGGTACCTATGGCGTAAATGGCTGGATTCTTTTTTTAATTACCCTTTCTTTAGCTATTCGATTTTTTACCGGCTCCGCTAACCATACTTCGTCCAGATTCCTTCAGACGAACAAAGATATTACAGACAAGGCTGCCTGGGAATTTATTATTGATATCTGTATACTGATAATGTCTGGCGTGCTGCTTGCCGCCGTCTGCTATTCCGAGTCTCCTGTCGAGTATTTACTGCTTTCAATCGCGTTCTTAACGCTGGCTATTATTTGGGGATTGATTGAACGCTATATATGGAAAGTCGATAAGTGGTTTTTCTGGTTCAAGATCGATTTCGTAATGGTAATTTTATATG
>DATIET010000162.1:0-2533 GCA_035455615.1 Thermodesulfobacteriota bacterium | reverse complement strand
TCAGGGCCTCTTTGAACTCGTCTATCTTGAACGGCTTCGACAGGAACCTGTTGCCCGTGCTGTATATGAAATCGAGGGTCTCCGTGCTCGGGTCCCCGGTCATGAACAGCATCTTTCCGGCCAGAGCCGCGTCCATCTCCTTAACGCGCCTGTAGAACTCCTTGCCGTTCATGTGAGGCATCTTGATGTCGCATATGATGATGCTGTACGCCCCGCGCTTTATGTACGAGAGCGCTTCCTCTCCGTTCGAAACGAAATCGGCGTTATAGCCCTCGCCCTCCAGTATCCCGCCAACCAGCATCGTGACCAGCTCTTCGTCGTCGACGACCAATACGGTCTGCCCGTTACTTTCAGGCGGAGATTCGTCCTGCCCCTCCCCCCCGTTATCTTCGGCGAGGAGATAGTCCCTGTAATCGCGCACCGGCAGCCTTACGGTAAAAGACGCCCCCTTGCCCGGCTCGCTCTCGACCGATATCTCCCCATCGTGCTCCTTCATGATTCCGTATGAAACCGAGAGCCCGAGGCCCGTGCCGACGCCCGGAGGCTTCGTCGTAAAGAACGGGTCAAAAATCCTGCGCACGATGTCCTCGCTTATACCGTGCCCCGTGTCCGATATAACGGCTTCGATATCGTCCCTCTCCCCTTTTCTCGTCTTTATCGTTATCGTGCCCCCGTTACCGGAGGCGGCGCTTATCGCGTGGCAGGCGTTCAATATGAGGTTTGTGAACACCTGGTCTATCTGCGTCGAGTCGGCCATTGTCTTCGGCAGTCCGCCGTCGAGGTCCATGACCACTTTGATTTTCTCGAGATCGAGCTGGTACTGCCTGAATTCGACCGCGTTACGGAGTATCTCGTTTATGTCCAGGTACTCCCTCCTCGGCTTGTCCTTCCTGGCGAAGGAGAGGAGGTTCTCGACTATCTTCCTAACCTTGTCCGCGGAATTATGTATCACCTCTATGAACCTCTGCCTCTTGTCCGCCTCCGTCTCGGGAGCCGCGAGGAGCATCTGGGAATACCCGAGTATCGGCGTGAGCGGGTTATTGATCTCGTGCGCTATGCTCGACACGAGCTGCCCGAGAGAGGCGAGCTTCTCGTTCTGAATTAGCTGGTCCTGCGTCGTCTTCAGGTCGTGATAGAGTATTTCGAGCTCTTTCGCCCTCTCCCCGGCCTCTTCGAACATCTTCGCCTTGGAGACCGCAGTCCCTATCTGGTTGCCGAGTGAGTAGAGTATGTCGAGCTCGTACTTCTCGAACGCCCTCTTTTCCAGTCTCGTGAAATGGATGACGCCTATGGTCTGCCCCCTGTGCTTGAGCGGCAGCGAGAGGACGACTCCGGGCGCAAGCGCCCGACCTGCGGGACCTAACGGATTCTTCTCTCCCGGGAGCCCCTTGAAATATACGGGCTCGCCCGTGTTTATGACCTTCCAGGTCACCCCTTTGGGATAAGGTATTCTCCCGGCCTTCTTTATATACTCATCGGAAAGCCCGCGGTGCACGCGGAGCACCGCCTCCCGCGAATCCCCCTCGCCCGCGACGAGGTATACGCCCATGATGTCTATCATCTTCATTCCGCCGATCATGTCGAGGAACGTTTCGAATATGAGCCTCAGGTCGGCGGAGCCGTGTACCTTTTCCACGATCGCGCTCAGTATGGAAAGGTTCTCGTTCCTCTCCTCGAGCTCTCTCGTCTGCTTCGCCCTCGCGATGGCTATGGAGATCTGGTTGCCGATCGTCGTGAGGAGCTCGACCTCCCTCCGCGTGAACCTCTCCTCCTCGTACCGCGCGAGCCATATCACGCCGATCGCCCTTCCCTCCACGAGGACGGGCACGCCCATTATGCCGTGGTAACCCGCCTTCTTTCCCGCGGGACCGATCTCCTTTACCTTGTGTATGTCGTCTATGTTTAGCGGCTGGCCGGTATTTATAACCCTCCACGTGATCCCGGTCGGATAAGGTATAACGGAAGCCTTGGCTACGTATTCAGGTGGGAAATTCCTGTGCGCCTGGAGCACAGCGGTGTTCGCGGCGTCGTCCACGATGTATATGGCCGCCATATCGACTTTCTCGAGCTCGATCACGAGGTCGAGCGCAGTGTTGTAAATCTGCTTCAGGTCTGAGGATTTGTGAACGGCCTCGACGACCTTTATCAGTACTCTGAGACTATCTGTTATTCTTTTTGGCAGTCTTAGAGACTGTTTAATTTCCATTGGCGCGTAGTCCGATAGGGCTAATTATATCTACTATTGATTCGGTTCCGCAAGTGCCGGGAGCTGCGCCCGTCACGGCGGCTGAAATCGCGGCATTGTATGCTAGACTTAATATCTGTATGCGTTCGGTTACACCGAACGGCCGCGAGGGGCAAAATGAAAAAGCGACTGGCATCTTTAATCTTATTTGCAATTGTTTCACTCATCCTGACGCACGCGCCCCGGGCGCGCGCGGAAGAAGACACCGGCGGAGCGCAGGACGGACAGAAGGCTGTAATGGAAATAGAGGCCGAGGAGGCGCGCGTAATCATAGAGGAGAAGAAAGGG
>DATIET010000161.1:0-10538 GCA_035455615.1 Thermodesulfobacteriota bacterium | reverse complement strand
ATTTCGGTTTCTTCCTTCTCGGTGATGGTCCTCCTGGGTTTCCTCGTTGCGTATATACTGGGCGAGTCGGAATTCAAGAGAAAGGGGCTGAACGGCAACCTCGTCGATCTTCTGCTCATCGCCTCCGTCATAGGCGGGCTCGGCGGCGCCAAGATCATGTTCCTCTACCAGCAGGTGCCCATAACGAGCTTTATCGCCGACCCCGTCAGGTACCTCGCGTCCGGATTCACCTTCTTCGGGGGGCTTATCGGGGCGTTCATACTCACGTGGCTCGTGACCCAGATGAAGAGGCTCAGCCTGCTAGCAGTCACGGACATCATGTGCCCGCTCCTCATAATCGCCTATGCGGTCGGCAGAATAGGCTGCCTTCTCGTCGGAGACGACTACGGAATCACTTCAGACCTTCCCTGGGCGATGGCCTTTCCCGAAGGCTCTCCGCCGACGATAGAAAGGGTCCACCCGACTCAAATATACGATACGATCTGCATGGTGATACTATTCGCAGTACTCTGGGGTATACGCAAAAAAGACTTTCCGACCGGATGGATGACGGCGATTACGTTTATCGCTCTTGGGATCCAGCGGTTCCTGGTGGAGTTCCTGCGGCATACCACGCCGAGCTTCATCCCGGGTTTATCGCAGGCCCAGTTGATTGCAGTCGTACTGGTCTTAACGGGGGTCGTAATTCTGTGGAAGGGCAAAAGCCGCGCGCCGGGGCCGGATACCGCCACCTGAAAGGAGAATATGCCGCGCGTCCGCAGATGTCGTCGGAACTGATAAATGCTTTTACTCCGAGTATGTTATGTTAATATTCAGGTCTTTTACGGTATGGGCAACGCCGCTGATAACCGCTCTATTGAAATTATATTCTGAGTAGAGACTCTAAACCGGAAGGAAATTATATAATATTGGATTTACACAAAGCTCAGCGAATCCGGGGATTTAACTTATTAAATTCTCTCACTCGTCCCCGGCAGATATAAAATGAAAGTAATATTCGATCCCGAAGAACCGATAGAAAGCCCGACATCCGCCACGATCGGGAACTTCGACGGCGTACACACCGGGCACAAGAAGATATTGAGCGCGGTCAAGGAGACAGCCGAAAGGAAAGGGCTGAGCTCCTGCGTGATAACCTTTCATCCCCATCCCCAGAAAGTTCTCCAGAATATAGACGTCCCCCTGCTCATGCCGATAAGGGAGAGGCTCAGGCTCCTTGAGCTGGAGGGCATAGACTTCGCCGCGTGCTATACGTTCACGAAGGAAATCTCGAAGATCACGGCAAAGGACTTCATATCGGAAATACTGGTAGGCAGGCTCAAGGTTAACCACCTCATTATAGGCCCGGATTTTTCATTCGGAAGAAAGAGGGAAGGAAATGCCGACCTTCTCAAAGCCATGGGGAAGGCGTACGACTTTGAAACTACCGTCATAGGACCTGTATTCATAGACAATGAGGTCGTCAGCAGCACCGCCATCAGGAAATTCCTCCAGGCGGGCGATGCAAAAAAGGCGGCCAGGTTCCTGGGGTACTTTTATTATATCGAGGGTCAGGTCGCCGAGGGGGAAAAGAGGGGCAGACAGATAGGATACCCCACCGCGAACCTGGTCACGGACTGGGACATCCTGCCGAAAACCGGGGTCTATGCCACGAGGGCTTATATAGACGGCAATAGGCTCGACAGTATAACGAACATAGGCTACAGACCCACCTTCGGGAGCAGCAAGCTCCTCATCGAGACCCATATCTTCGACTTTAACGCCGATATATACGGTAAAAGACTCAGGCTCGAGTTCGTCGAGAGGATAAGGGACGAGAAGCGTTTCGAGAGCGTGGACGCGCTCGTCGCCCGGATCAGGACAGACGTGGAAAGGGTGAAAGGCGTTCTCAAGAATGCGAACTGATGTAATATAAAGTTAATATGAATCTCTCTCAGGGGAAATATTGGAAATAAAGGCCACCACGCAAATATACGGCATATTCGGTCACCCGGTGAGCCACAGCCTGTCGCCTGTGATGCACAACAGCGCTTTCTCTACGCTCGGGCTCGACTGTGTGTATGTGGCATTCGATATAGCCCCCGAAGAAATGGGCAAGGCCGCCCAATCCGTAAGGACCCTCGGTATAAAAGGAATTAATATCACCATCCCCCACAAGGAGAGCATAATCCCGCACCTCGACGGGATCGCTCCGGACGCGGAGCTCACGGGCGCGGTCAACACGGTAAAGAACGATGCCGGCAACCTCTCGGGTTATAACACAGACGTGGGCGGGTTCCTGAAGGCGGTCGAGGAAGACCTCGGCATAAAGCCCGAAGGAGCGAGTGTGCTCCTCATTGGCGCAGGGGGAGCGGCGCGGGCCGTAATGTCGGCATTCTGCATGAACGGGGCGGAGAGAATATGCATCGCGAACAGAACGAATGATAAAGCCCTCAAGCTGGCATCGGAGTTCGGAAAGCAATTTAAAAAAATAAAAATAGAGCCGGTCGCGCTCGACGATAGAAGTGCTATAAAAGCGAGACTCGGCGAAGCGGACATACTGGTAAATTCCACATCGGCGGCAATGGAAGGAAAAACCGCAATAGACCTGCCGCTCGAATCCCTCAAAGAGTCAGCCTCCGTGTACGACCTCGTCTACAAACCCAGGGAAACGCCTTTGGTTAAGGAAGCGCGCAGGCTCGGCCACAGGGCCTCAGGGGGGCTCGGCATGCTCCTTTACCAGGGCGCACTCAGCTTCGAGATCTGGACCGGCATGCAAGCCCCGGTTGAGGTTATGAGAAAGGCAATCGAATAGTACATTCCCCGGAAGCCCTCGTCTTCACCCCGAGTATATCAAACTCCACATACCGAATTACGCAAAATACCCACTGGCGTACATGCCGGCTTTATGGGATAATGAGGATATAAGCTTACGAGCTGGAACACGATCGGAGGTGTAATGAAGGTTGTAAGCCCCGCAGGGGATTTCGAAATCAAGGTCAGCGACTCGTCGGTCGAGGGAGACTTCGTGGTGCTGAGCGGCCAGATGGGCGTATGGGATTCGAAAATCTACCTGACACCGGCAGATATCTGGCAGTTCACATCGATATTCCTGAGGCCCGCCGTTATTTTATACATACTCAAGATGCCTTTCAGGTCTTTATTCGGCGGCCCGAGCGGAAGCGCGGAGAATTAACGCGGCGGTGCATGAATCCATCGGCCGGGCAGCCCGCGATACGGAGCTGCGGGAAATAAAATAGGGGCTTGAAACTTAGCGCAGAAATTCTTAGACTTTATCATATAAATCTTAATAGGAGGGATTCAGGATGATAGATAATTTCGACGACTTTGATTCCGATATTCCCGTTAACTATCGAGGCTTCGATCTCTCCGATATTGATTATAACGAGCTGCCGGCCCTCATGGAAAAAATAGACCTGATTCATGAGGACATGAACAGGATAAAAAACCTTTCCAACAAATTAATCGGGATCTACGAGACTTCCGAATCGATTAAAGGCGACCTCACGGCAAAACGCGTCCCGGTATATGAGCAGTTCATCGACGAAGGTATAAAGGAATACGGTGAGGACAGGGGCAGGGAGCTGATAGAGCTGCTCCTGGGCGGACCTCAGGAATCACCCAAGCAGCAGATCGCCAAGGCGAAGGCGCTCCTCATCTCCTACGAGAGGCTTTTCGAAGACGAAGAGTCCGAGCCGATCCACCCCTCGCAGTTCGAAGAGAGCGATATATTTAAGACGATCAAGAAGCTCACCGGGAATAAAAACCTGTTCCCGACCCTTAACTCCCAGTAACGGGGGCATATATGAGCGGGCGGTGCGTATATGAGCGTGGGGCGTATATGAAAAGAATAGCCATAGATTAAGAAAGGCTAACTGATGCGTCCCAGAACTTTCGGATTGACCAGGTGCGTGGGGGTCTTTCCGCCTAGCGCGAGCCCTACGCTCTCGACTGCCATCTCTATCATCCTTATTCTCGTTTCCGAGGACGCGCTCCCTATGTGGGGAAGGAGCACGGCGTTATTCAACTCGAGAAGCCCCGGGTCCACGTCCGGCTCCTTTTCGTACACGTCGAGCCCGGCCCCCCATATAATCCCATCCCTGAGCGCCTCGGCGAGCTCGCTCTCCATTATGATCGGACCCCTCCCGACGTTCACTATAACGGCCGTCCGCTTCATTTGCCTGAACTCGCTCAGCCCGAAACGGCCCCTCGTTTCATCGTTCAGGGGAGAGGAGACGATAATAAAATCCGATTCCTTAAGGAGCCGCGGAAAGTCCGCATAGACAGCCCCGGTTTCCTCCTCGGCCTGCACATTCCGTCTCCTGTTGTTGTATATGACCCTCATTCCGAAACCTGCGGCCCTTCTGGCCGCAGCGGTGCCGATCCGCCCCATACCAAAAATACCGAGTGTCTTTCCGTGAATGTTCTGACCGAGGAGTAAAGACGGGTGCCAGCATTTGAAATCCCCGCGCCTCACGTATGCGTCGGCTTCGATAACCCTCCGGGCGGCCGATATCATCAGCGCCCACGCGAGGTCAGCTGTCGTTTCCGTGAGGACATCGGGAGTATTCGCGACCATGACGCCCCTTTCGGTCGCATACGGGACGTCTATGTTCTCATATCCGACGCCGCAGTTGGATACTATTTTCAGATCGGGGAGAAGGTCCATGAACTCTTTATCGATCTTGTCGGAAACAGTGGAAATAACGGCTATAGAGCCGACCGCGCCCTCCAGAAGCTCCGCCCTCGTAGGCAGACGCTCCCCCGGGAATTCCTGCACAAGGTATTCCTTCCTGAGCCGCTCGAACGCCTCCCCGGGATATTGTGCGCTGACATATATCTTTTTCATCATTCAAATCACCCTGTAAGCGGTCAATTATAATATGAACGAGCATAATAAGCACCCATGTAGTGACGCTCATTTGCCAATGCGGCATGTTACTGCGGTGAATATCCGCTCTGCAAAATGCCTGCCCGAAAATCCAGGCGCTTTCTTCGTGAGCAAATAATTCCGGAACATCAGAAAATCCCTTTGAAGCCGCCGCACCGCTCGGGATACCTGCTCCGGTTGTGCCCGTGATGAAAAGCGTATCCAGACGGATCTCGTATGCCTGCAATATATTGAAACCCGGACGAGAATACAAACGGGATGAACACGACTATAATGAGTTGGTTACATTATGAGATTCTTGATCAGTCGCGGACGGTAGGATACATTGTAACAAATCGCTAATGTATAAATTGAAACATGCCCGCCTATAATCAGCCATCGAAACCTTATGAAGTCGCTGTTCTCATCCCTTGCTTAAATGAAGGACATACAGTAGATAAAGTCGTAAATGATTTTAAGACCGTTTTGCCGGACGCCAAAATCTTTGTTTACGACAACAGATCCACAGACAGAACCGCAGCGGCCGCCCGGGAATCAGGGGCAATAGTCAGAACTGAATCTTACATGGGTAAGGGGAACGTGGTCCGGCGTATGTTCGCGGATATTGAAGCAGATATATATGTACTGGTGGACGGAGACGACACCTATACGGCTTCTGATGCGCCAAAGATGATAGACTTGCTAATTGCAGAACAGCTCGATATGGTTAATGCGGCACGGACAGCCGAAAATAAAAATGTATTTCCGCCCGGTCACGAAAGAGGAAACCGCATTCTCGGCGGACTAGTCGGCATTATTTTCGGACGACGGTTCGGAGACTTGTTGTCGGGATTCCGTGTTTTTTCCCGCCGCTTCGTCAAGTCTTTCCCTTCTCTCGCTTCCGGCTTCGAGATCGAGACTGAGCTGAGCGTCCACGCGCTCGAGCTCCGAATGAAAGTCGCCGAGCTGGAATCACATTATAAAACAAGGCCCGAGGGGTCTTCGTCGAAGCTCAGTACGTACAAGGACGGTTTTAAGGTTCTGAAGCTGATACTCCTGTTAATCAAAGAAGAAAGACCCTTTCAATTTTTTTCGATGATATCCTTAATTTTGGCGATTGTTTCTATTACGATGGGGCTGCCCATTATCTTTGAATATATAGAGACCGGGCTGGTTCCGAGATTTCCCACTGCCATTCTTTGCAGCGCGCTGATGATACTATCCTTTATAAGTTTTTATGCCGGACTGATTCTGGATTCGATCACAAAAACTAGGCGCGAAATCAAAAGACTCACCTATCTTCAACTCCCTATCTTTCAGGTACCCGAATAGTCTACTTTATGTGTATAAAAATACATGTCAGAGTCCGATATTACCTGCCATTCGTATATTAAGTTCTCGCATGTTTACTCCATTGTTATCCGCAACTTACGTCCTTTTTATATGATCGTTTCCTATTTTCTTTTAACCTGCCATGAATTGTAGTAAGCTGAATCTATCCGCACGCAAAGAGAAAGTATGTTACATGCGTAGCGGCAGCCGGCAGGCTTGCAGACCTTTATGCAGTTCAACCTGAATAGGTTCAATTAGCCCGCCGCAATAATTTAATATGATTTTAAAAAGGCTGACTCATTTCCCGATATATTTTAGTGTCTTTTCCCTGGTCATATTGTATCTAGGATATTCTCAAAACTTTTGGGGAGCGCTGGATCATGAAGACCAAGGTGGTCGTTACTACCCCTTCCTCAGAACTTACAATAAATTAAAAGCCAATGATTTTGATAACGGCTCGATAGAAGCGGATGTGCCTGCTCTCGAGAATATCCTGGAGGATTTTCCGACATTCGACCGTTATTCGGAAAGCTTTGTTCTAGGCAGGCTCGTGAAATCGAGGAGAGACGGACTGCTCTCTTCGGGCGGGTTCACCGGAAATTTTACCGATATTCCGAATCTCTCCGCTCTCGGGAATTACGGATACTATTCGCCCGCACTTTTTATCTATCAGGTGTATCAATATAAAATCTATCTCGACGATTCACTCGATAATCAGGTGGGACAATTCAATACGTACAAATCACAGCCCGGAGGACAAGCCTTCGTTTTAGGAATCTTGGATAAAATCATCCCGGGAAAGAACACGTTTAAACTCGGGTTTTATTACAATTTAATGGCCTTGCTTACAGCCCTGACAATTTTTCTAATAATCCTTTGGTTTTACAAAGAGTTTGGAATCTTAACAGGTTTGCTGCTGGTTTTTAGCTTCGCACTTTTCAGGTATCCGACCCTTTATGCAAAAAGCTTATGGTGGGTCATATGGGCCCTGTATATACCCTTTTTATTGATTTTATATTCACATCACAGAGAGGATGTCTCATGCAATAAACTATCGCTTCGAATGATGTTCCTTTTAGGTTTTATCGGTATGTCTTTTAAAATTTTCTTAAACGGTTTTGAGTTTATAACCACTACCGTATTAATGACCATAACTCCGGTAGTTTATTATGCGGTAAAAAACGAATGGAGATTCGTCCATTTAATAAACCGTTTACTTGCAGTCGGGGGAGGGGTTTGTTTATCTATTATAATTTTCTTCGTGATTTTAACTTTTCAATTCGCTCTTGCGGGTGATACGTTCTCGGACGGGATAGACCATATTTACGATTCTTTCTTACGCAGGACATATGGGACTGAATTCAGAGAAAGTGTCAGTGATTATAAGTTCGCTTACGAAGTCACAAAAAGCTACATCTTAAACTCTCCGGCTTTAGAGTTTAACCACATGGGAATAAATTTACGAATTGGTGTCAAGATTTTCCTGCTGATAAGCGCGATCGTATCTTCAATATGGGTAATTTTAATTCGGGGATCCAAATTTAAGGCAAGACGCAGAATTATCAGCGCGCTGATCGTAACACTATGGTTTTCGACGCTGGCACCTATATCGTGGTTCATGATATTTTCGCAGCATAGTATGATCCATTCGTTACAAGACCCGGTGGTATGGTTTATGCCGTTTATGTTCTACTGTATAGGGCTAATAGGATTTACTTTAGCAGTGGGGCTGGACGGTATCCTCAGCACCTGTAAGAATGTCTATAGTGAAAAGTTCCTGAAGAGCGGGTCGGCATAACAACCGGCCGTACTTAATCGGGAAGCCCTACCCACCCCCCCTTGCTCTCCCCAAAACACCTTTCTCGCACCAGGGGTAGATCACCTCGATCACCCCCTACCGAATCGATAAACCGCTCCTGCCGGGTTTATTTCTCGAACGGGTCGGGTATCTCAGGGTGCCAGAGCTTGAAATGGTTCTTATGGTTCTCGGTATAAGCGCCCGGCGGATAATACTTGTCGTAAAAATCGAGGTCGAGGTGGTGCGCCTGCACCATGAATCGGAGGAACATGGGGTCGGAGAACGCCGGGAACCTGCCGTATGTATCGTACACATAGCTGCAGATGTCCTTAACCACTTGTATCTCCTCCTTGCTCGGCCTCTCGACTTCCTGGAGCACCCCCTCGGGGTTCTTGAACGGCATTGTATGGGACTCCCAGTTTGTCCATTTCATATCGTTCAACGCCTCGACCGCCTCTCCCATGTCCTTGTAATAGGGGGGGCAGAAGGCCTGGAAATGCCCGTCCTTTCCCACCGCGACAGGGTTCGGGTTACCGGTCTCGCCCTTCAGCTGTGGTGTGATGAACCTGAATCCTAGGCCCCTGTTAAAGGGGGTGCCGCCCAGCATGAACATGCTGGCAAACCCGCTGAAAAGCCACCCCCCCAATCCCAGGGCCTGGAGCGTAAGCACCATGTTCTGCCCCATGAACGCCTGCTCGGCAATGTAGCCGTTCGCGAACCTGAGCTCCGCCTCTATGAGCGGCATCCTTTTCCCTAGGTCGAGGAAGCCCTTTTTCTGCCATTCTGCAGTTCCCGGAGCCCTCATACCGTGGAGCTCATCGACGAAATTGAATCTGTGGTCGGGACGCATGTAGAAGAAGTAAAGATTGATTATGCAGGCGGAGAGATCCGTTACAGGCATGAACAGTGTCGTACCGGGCTTATTTACGTTCCAGAGGTTGTGCGCGGCGAGTCCGGGCGGCTTCGAAGGCAGGTCGGCCCTTTTGTCCTCGAGCGTTATCCTCGACTCCCTGAAAAGCTCGAGTATACGGTCGACCCTTTTTTCCCTGCTCAGGCCCTCGAGGCCCCTGAAATCATCGGGCCGCCTGTCGTGGAGCTTCACCATATACGTGCCCTCGTCGTTGGTGTAGAAGAGCTCCGTCCTGTGGACGTCGCCGAGCGCGGGTATAGTCCTGCTCGTAAACTGCATCTCGAGGTCAAGCCCCACGTGCGGGGGGAAATCCGAGAGGTTGATGTTTTTTATGCCTAAACCGTTCCAGACGATTATCGCCTCTTCGAGCTCGGATAGGGGGACCGGCGCGTGTTTGGATTTGTATGCGAGGGGACCCTTTTCGATCTCCATGCCGAGGCCGAACCTTCTAGACCTCCTCTCGAATACGGCGTCCATGAATTTATAATCGACGGCAACGTCGAGCCCCGGCGGATACTTACCCATTTCCAATGTTCTCCGTGTGAATTTTTGAATGTTATTGTAGCAAAAACGAAAGTGTAATCCAAATCAAAACAAAAACAGGAAAGATAATAATAGGAAACGGGATAATTCATCATATATACTTTATATACGCATTTAAATACGCGGTTCGATCGCAGTCTCGGAAAGGCCCGAACATGATAAACAGTCTCAGGTTTTATGTGCTACTCCCCATAGGATTAGTCCTGACGATCGTATTCATCGCCTCATGCTATCCCTCGTACAACATCCCCCCGCCGCCTCCTTTCGCGCCCGAGCCGAATGTGCAGACGAGCCAGGACGGCGTGAGGATAACGGTGATCCCTTCATACTGGACGGGGTCGCCAGGGAACCTCCAGAACTACCTAACTCCCTTTTATATAGAGATCGAGAACTTTTCGGGTCAACCGGTCGGATTCGATTACAGCGATATTCTACTCTTCGACCAGTTCAGAACGCAATACAGTCCGCTCAACCCCCAGGCCGTGGCGGACATAGTAGAGTCCTCGGCTCCGGTATACGCGTACCCCGCATATTCCAATGTCTCTATCGGGATAGGGGGCGGGTATTACGGGGGGTTTTACAGGCGGGGATGGGGGCCTTACTACGGGTCTTACTGGCGGCCTTTCGGTTTTTATGCGTATAACCCGATATGGTATTATCCGCCGCCCGCATACTACTACTCGAAGCCGCCCAGCTCGAAGGACGTGATCACCGAAGCGCTCGCGCCCGGTACCGTTTCACCGAACGCATCCGTCAGGGGATATATATTTTTCAAGCAGATACCGGACGAAGTAAATGAGGTGACTCTCGACATAAGCTACGGCATCGAGGGCACGCCCATTTACCGCACGCTGTCGTTTGTGTTCCCGGTGCTGCCGAAGGGCCAATGACGGCTCGAGGCGCCGAGCATCATTTTCTTTCGAATATGAATCACAGTACTAAACGGGTTGCTTGGTTATTGGATTTAGAAGTGAGCAATCAGTTTACTTTTTCGCCGCCGAGCTCTTTTAGTTTATTATAGAGCTCCTTTAGTTTATTATAGAGCTCCTTCTCTTCGCGAGAAACCTTTTTGGGTATTTCGACCT
>DATIET010000160.1:0-2336 GCA_035455615.1 Thermodesulfobacteriota bacterium | reverse complement strand
GAGTGGAGGTACGATGAGCTGAGCCGGTTCCTCGATCTGGATACGCCCGACAAGATACGCTCGTACATTTATCCCGATACGGAAACGCGCAAGAGGGTGGTCGGAGCGGGCGATACGACCATAGCGAACCCTATACACAGGGAGATACACCTGGTCTACGAGACGTTCCCCGACCCCATACTAAAGCACGAGCTCACCCACGTCATGGCCGGGGATTTCGGTACGGAGCTCCTCCGCATGAGCCCCAAGGTCGGACTCCTCGAGGGGCTCGCGGTAGCGGCCGACTGGGGCGGGGACGGCTACGACCCTCACCAGTGGTCGAAAGCGATAATAGAGAACGGCATGGCCCCCGACATCGAGGACATCGCCGGGCTCGGGTTCTGGTACGCCCCGCCCGGGCTGAGCTACACGCTCATGGGCTCTTTCACGAGGTATCTCATCGACACTTTCGGCATAGAGAAATTCAAGACCGTCTACAGGACGGGGGATTTTTCCCTCTACGGGAAGACCCTCCCCGGGCTCGCCGCAGACTGGAAAAAGTTTCTCGAAGGGGTGGACACGCCCGGGGATATAAACGAGCTCGCAAAGGCCAGATACGGCGCGCCGAGCATCTTTACCGCCTCATGCCCGAGGAGGGTCGGGGCTCTCAAGGCGGAGGGGTACGAGTATTACGGGAGCGATAAATACCTCAGGGCGCGCGAGTCTTTCACGGAGGCCCTCGGATATGACGGGAACGACCCCGTGCTGCTGATCGGGCTTGCGTACTCGAGCTACTACGCGGGCGATTACGACGGGGCCGCGGGAATAGCCGAGGGATCGGGCACGATGACGAAAGCCGACAGGTCGGTCCTTGAAAACGTCAGGGGGAACGCGCTCTGGCAGAAGGGCGATACCGACGCCGCGGCCGGCATATTCCGTTCGCTCCGCGGGAACCCCCTTCCGCCTGACCTCAAGCGTGAGATTGACATAAAGCTTTCGGCGCTCGGGGCGGGAGGGACGCACGGGGAAAGCCTGCGCGAGTTCTTCTCGACGAGGGACAGGACGCTCCAGGCGGTCTCGCTCACGGAGTCGATACTGGATTCGCCGGATTACGCCCCGCACTATTACCTCATGGGCAGGCTCCTCTTCAACACTGGCGAATACGAGCGCGCGATACCGTATCTGTCAACGGCCGAATACCTGGGCCTCCCGACGGAGGAGGTCGCGCGGGAGAACCTGCGCCTGCTCGGCGTCCCCCTTTTCGCGACGGGGAGGTATGACGAATCCGCACTCATATGGAGCCGCACCGCGTCAGACGGGGACGAGGAATCGAGAAATTACGCCATCGATTTCATGGAGAGGACCGCGTGGGGCAGTAAAAACCGGTTGAAGTAATCTGTTAATCCTATATAATCTTAGCTTCCGAAAATGAACAGATACGCAACAGCCGCAATAATCGCCGCGCTCGTAGTCATAATCGATCAGGTTTCCAAGTGGCTCGTGGTCGAGAACGTGCCGCTTTACGGGAAGATAAACGCGCTCCCTTTCCTCGACATCACGCACATCAGGAACCCCGGGGCGGCTTTCGGCATCTTCCGTGAAATGCCGGAGTCGCTCAGGCTCCCGCTGTTCATAGCGGTGCTCGCCGCGGCGGTTGTGGTCATCATATACTTCCTCTCGAAGACCGGGAAACAGGACGGGCTCCTCGTCTTCGCGCTCTCCCTGATATTGGGCGGGGCTATTGGGAATTCGATAGACAGGTTCAGGCTAAGGTACGTGACGGACTTCATAGACTTTCACTGGTTCGGGAATCCGGCCCTCCACTGGCCGCCGTTCAACCTCTCGGACTCGGCGATCACCATAGGCGTCGTACTCATACTTTTCGACACGTTTATACTTAAACGGGGCAGATAGGCATGTTCACCGGAATAGTAGAGGACAGAGGGACGGTCACGGAGATAAAGCGCCGCGCGAAGGAGTCGACCCTGACGTTCCGCGCGAACAGGATCGACCTCCGTGAAATGGTAACGGGCGAAAGCATAGCGGTGAACGGCGCGTGCCTGACCGTGAACTCGCTCGAAGGCGGTACCTTCACGGTAGACGCGTCGCGGGAGACGCTATCGAGGACGAACCTCGGGAAGCTCAGGGTCGGGAGCATGGTGAACCTCGAACGCTCTCTCAGGGTCGGGGACAGGATGGGCGGACACATAGTGAGCGGGCACGTGGACGGGGTCGGCAGCGTGAAGCGGATTGGGCGCTCCGGCGGCAACCGGGTGGTAGCCGTGACGGCCCCGAAAGCGATCTCGAAGTACATCGCGCGCAAGGGATCGATCACGATGAACGGCGTGAGCCTGACG
>DATIET010000159.1:0-3109 GCA_035455615.1 Thermodesulfobacteriota bacterium | reverse complement strand
GGGCAAGCCCGCGGACACCGGAGCCCGGCGTCTCACTCTCCCCGAGGGCGATTCGGAGGAGGCCGGGGAAGAGAGGTGGAAGCTCGCCGACAGGGTCGAGAAGGAGGCCACCAATTTCTCGAAGCGGAAGCCGAGCAGCCTTACGCACAGGCTCGACAACATGCTCCTCCATCCGTTCATAGGGATCGCAATATACGTCCTCCTCTTTTACCTGATGTTCAAGGTCTCGTTCGATTTCTCGGGCCCGTACATGGACTGGATCGACGGGTTCATGAACAACTTCCTCTCTGCGGGGTTCACGGCGCTCGGTACGAATATCGGCCTTCCTGCGATTATTATCAGGTTCGTGAACGAGGCGGTCATCGGCGGCGTGGGGTTTGTCGTGACCTTCATCCCTCTGGTCGCGATACTCTATTTCTTCATCACGTTCTTCGAGATGTCGGGCTACCTGCCGAGGATCGTGTTCCTCATGGACAGGTTCATGCACAGGCTCGGGCTCCACGGGAACATGATGACGCCGCTTTTGCTGAGCTTCGGCTGCAACGTGCCCGCGATAATGGCGACCAAGAACCTCGAGAACAGGACCGACAAGATACTGGTCGGCATGATGATACCGTTCATGAGCTGCCCGGCGAGGCTCGTCGTGTTCGCGTTCTTCTCGTTCATTTTCTTCGACCACCCTGCAGTCGTAATAATTTCGCTCTATCTCGTCGGCATCGTCGTCGCGCTCCTCACTGCGCTCGTGCTGAGGCGGTCTTATCTGAAAGGAAAGAAGGCCAGCTTCGTCCTCGAAATGCCCCCTTACAGGCTCCCCTCGTACCGTACAGTCGCGATAATAGTCTGGGCGCACACGAAGAGGTTCCTCTGGAGGGCGGGGACGGTGATATTCATCGTATCGATGGTCGTGTGGGGACTCCTGAACCTGCCGCCCGGCATAAAGGGCCCGGACGAGAGCATAGCGGCCTCGATAGGCAAGGCCATAACGCCCGTATTCAAGCCTATCGGCCTCGACGACTGGAGGGCGACGACTTCGCTCATACCGGCGTTTCTCGCGAGGGAGGTGGTGCTGAGCTCGATGGCGGTCATCTACAAGACGTCCGGGCCTGAGCCCGCCCCCGGCGCCGCAAGCCCCGACCTCCTCGTGCTCGCGAAGGCGGAGGGCATAGGGCTCCTCACGAGCGTGAAGGACTCCGTGCTCGCGGTGGCCACTCTCGGGTTCTCCTCGTTCGACGTGGGGGACACCGGGGAGGAAGACGGCCTCAGGAATTCGATCAAGCAGTCTTTCACGCCGGCCTCGGCATACTCCTTCATGATACTCCTCCTCCTCTATAACTCCTGCGTCGCGACGGTCGCGATAATGATAAAGGAGCTCGGCAGGAAATATTCCCTCATATTCCTGGGCGGGAGCTTCGTCATCGCCTGGGTGCTCGCGTTCGCCGTGTTCAACGTGTGGAGAGCGCTCTGAGGCCGCTTTACTAAACCCGGCTTCTTTTATATCATTCATCCGTGGCTGAAATTCCCGAAAACAAATGGCGCGTGACCGGAAAACGGGTCCTGATAATCGCGGCCGCGCTCGTCGCGCTCAACGTCGCGCTTCATCTCGTGTTCGCTTCTCTCACGGAAAAGGGAGAGGTGTACGCGGTCTCGCACAGGGGCGCGGCGGGCGTAGCCCCCGAGAATACGCTCTCCGCCGTGAAGGCGGGCGTGAGCGCGGGCGCGCCGTTTATAGAGATAGACGTCCGCCTCACTTCTGACGGCGTTCCCGTCCTCATGCACGACGACACACTCGACAGGACTACGGACGGCGCGGGGCGCGTGAGGGAGCGCTCGTGGGAGTATGTGAGGAATCTCGACGCGGGGGGGCGTTTTTCGGACGAATTCAAAGGCGAGACCGTCCCCCACCTTGGCGCGGTGCTCGAATACATGAAAGGAACGTCCTCCACTCTGGTCATAGAGGTGAAAAGCCCTGACGATTATCCCGGCGTAGGGGACGTCCTCGCTGATTATCTCAGGAAATACGGGATGGAGAAAAGGGTCGTCGTCGTATCGTTCGACGCGGGGTGGGTGGAGGAATCCGGAAGGCTCATGCCGGGCGTAGCATTAGGGGCGCTCTACGTATACCCCCTCGGCGTCCCCCCGTCTGACAGTGTGAAATACGTGAGCGTGTTCTGGCCCGCGTACGTGCTCGACCCTTCACTCGCATTGAGGCTCAAGCGCGCGGGCTATACTGTCTGGGCGTGGAATATTGATAACCCATGCATCGCGCGGTTCCTCGCGTGGCAGGGCGTCGACGGGATAGTACTCGACAGGCCGGGGATTTTGGGAGGGGCTGAGTGAAGGCGGGTGCTTCAGTGGTGAATTAAGATCGCCGTGGTCGTAATGATCTCTCCTTTCGTTGTCATTCCCGCGGAAGCGGGAATCCATATCTTTAAATCAATCTAAGAAAATTCTGGTTTCCCGATAAAGGCACTCGGGAATGACAAAATCATTTTCCCCCTTTGTAAAGGGGGATTAAGGGGGATTTAAATTCAGATAGATTTCTTCAAGAACTCCCTCGATATTTTTGCAGCACGTCAAGATTAGAGAACCTCAATACTTTTAACCCGAGAGAAGTCAGCTGACTGTCTCTGACTTTGTCGTTTTGCAAATCTTCCCCGTAATAATGTTGGCCTCCATCGATCTCGATAACCAAACCGGCAGCATGACAATAAAAATCGACTATGTAATCTCCTATAATCCTTTGCCTATAAAATTGGATTCCTTTAAGTTGCTTCCTGTTGACCTTAGACCAGAGGAGCCTCTCTGCGTCTGTCATGTTTTTTCTGAGATTGCGAGCGAGTAGTTGGAGGTTCTTGTTGTAATGGAGCATGGTTATAACTATATTAAGAATAATTAAGACAAAAATCCACCCTAGCCCTCCTTTACAAAAGGAGGGAATTTAAGACAAAAAACAGATCCTGAAACGACCCCGGACGGTAATCCGGGACGGGGTATATTCACTTCATAGGTCAATAAAGAGCCCCTTCGCCGCGTCCGACGTGAGCTTCGATACGGAAGTTACCTTGTCGCTGAAGAGTGAAAGCGTCTCCCAGGATTCCCTCTCGGTGAG
>DATIET010000158.1:0-8888 GCA_035455615.1 Thermodesulfobacteriota bacterium | reverse complement strand
ACTAGCACGGCTACAGTGAATACGAGCCTGTAGGGTTTTACCGCCCTCTCCTTAAAAATATATTCTATGGCCTTCTCGCCGTAGTAACACCAGCCGAGGAGGGTGGAGTATGCGAAGAAGGCGAGGCTGATCCCGAGAATGGCCGCTCCTGCCCCTGCGGGGATCCTGCTTTCAAAGGCGAGCGCGGTGAGCGCAGCGCCGGTTTCGCCGCTCGTCCAGAAGCCGCTCGAAATTATCACGATCCCGGTAAAAGTGCAGATAATTATCGTATCGATAAATGTCTGGGTCATGGACACGAGGGCCTGACCGACGGGGTTCTGGGTCTTCGCCGCGGCTGCGGCAATAGGCGAGCTGCCGAGACCGGATTCGTTAGAAAAGATGCCCCTAGCGACCCCTATCCTGATAGTCTGACTGATCGTCGAGCCTATGAAACCCCCTGCTGCGGCCGAAGGTGAAAAGGCGTGGGAAAAGATCAGGTAGAAAGCGTGTGGTATGTTCTCCCAGTAAACAAATAGGATTATCGAAGCACCGACCACGTAAAATATCAGCATGAACGGGACGATTGCGCTCGTCGCCTTCGCTATGCTCTTGATCCCGCCTACGATCACGAGACCAGTGGCGACACACATCACGAGACCGGAAATCCAGGGGGGTACGCCGAAAGCGGTCTGCATGGCGTCGGCCACGGAATTCGACTGCACCATGTTCCCTATTCCGAAAGTGGCTAACGCCGCGAATACGGCAAAAAGCATTCCGAGCCACCTGAGCCCGAGCCCCTTCGAGATGTAATACATGGGTCCCCCGCTCATCGTGCCGAACTTGTCGACTTCCCTGTATTTGACGGCAAGCACAGCCTCGGAGTATTTCGTGGCCATGCCCAGCAATCCGGTGACCCACATCCAGAAAATAGCTCCGGGACCGCCCACGGCGATAGCGGTAGCGACGCCGGCTATGTTTCCCACCCCCACGGTCGCGGACAGCGCCGTCATAAGGGCCTGAAAATGGGATATGTCCCCTTCCCCTTCTTCGTGTCTCTTTATTAACGCCAGATAGAGGGCGGGTATGAGAGCGCGGAACTGGATCCCTCTTAATATGATTGTCAGGTAGATACCGGTCCCCAGGAGCAGCGTAATCAAAGGTACACCCCAGACTATGCCGCTTACATCGGAAAGGAACGATGTGATTGATTCCTGCATTTATGTTGCCCGTCCTTAGATTTTAAGGTTAGAAACCTATCACATTTCTCGGATTATTGAAAACGGCCGGAAACAGCGGCGGGACAAACTTCCTGTATAAAGAACACCCACGGGGAGTAAACGGTGATTATTGCAAAAAAAAAGACCCTTATGTACAATTATCCCATAGCTCAAGGACTACTACGGAGGCAATACCTTATAATGACATCACAGAATCCATTTATAGCTTTGAAAGAAGAAATGGATAAACTGGTTATAGGACACGAGGAGGTAAAGATTTCACTCCTCCTTGGTATCATAGCCAGGGAGCACATTTATGTCGAAGGACCGCCCGGAACTGCAAAGACCATGCTTGCCGAGATCATATCCGGGGCCGCGCAGCTTAAATTCTTCTTCTACCAGCTCCACAGGGACACGAGGCTCTCGGAGCTGATCGGTGACCTGGTAATTTCAAAAGAGACCACCGACACGGGCGAGGTAATAAAACAGAAGGTAGTGAAGGGCGGTATTCTGACCGCGGAGATATGCCTGCTTGACGATATTTCCAGGGCGCCGGGCGAATCGCTCAACGTTCTCCTGAGAATCCTTAACGAAAGAAAGTTCTTCGACGAGGAAATACCTCTTCTGACGGCGATTGCGACAAGCAACCCTACAGCGGACGAGTATTATAACGAGCCTCTCGACCCGGCCAACCTCGACAGGTTCGTCCTTCAGATAAATGCTCAGGGCCTGTCTTACGGGAAGAGATGGGACCAGGCGAGGGAGGTCATTAAGCTCTACACGCAGAGGCCTCTCGAATATCACGTACCGGCCAGGGTCAGCAGGGAAGTGTTCGATGAATACTACAAGAAGCTCGGAAGCCTCGACATACCCCTCGAAGTGCAGGACGGTCTCGCGAATTTCGTGGCGACGCTAATAGAAGACTACGGATGTAATGAAACGAATTCCCTCATATCCGACAGGACGTTCTTCGTAAAGTCTCTCAAGATAATGAGGGCGCATGCGCTTCTCCACGGGAGGGACGCGTGCACGCTCCAGGACCTGAACGCTCTTAAATACATGACTGCTTTCAGGATTCCCGAAGAGGTGTTCCTGCAGCTCGACCAGATTATCGAGGACCTCACCTCCAAAAAAAAAAAGACAGGGACAGGGGGAGCGAGCTAGAGCCGCAGCAGTCCTCGGAGTTTGACAAGGACGCCCCCGAAGAGCAAAAGCAGGATTCCCCCGACGAACAGGGGAAAAAAGAGTCCCAGGACCAGCTCACCGAAGCACGTAAGACCTTTTTTCAGGCCCTGAAAGAACTCAAGGAAAACATCCAGAAAGAGAGCTCCATGGCTCCGCCCGAGGATATGAATATTCCTTCTGACCCGGAGGGCCAGCTCTCGGACGACGGCGGCAAGAGAAACGAAAAACAGCCCCCGAAGACCACCAAAGTATTCGCCAGCAAGTCCCCGGACCCCGGCGACGAAGAGGATTACTGGATAGGGGGCAAAAAGAATCTCGAATCTGCCGATAACGTAAAAGTGATAATGAAGGTCCTCGAAGGGAATTTCCAGAGGAGTATCGCACTCCGTGCGCCTCACCCCGGCGGGCTGCCGAGGAAATGGAAGAGGATGAACTATTTCGACGAGATCGAGGACGTCGATCCTTACGAGGCCATGTTCTGGTCGGAATACACCACGCCTACGCTCCCGAGGGTGCATAAGCGCGAAAAGGAGATGATGGGCGGGGAGATCGCCATACTGAGAGACGTAAGCACTTCGATGATGGGTGTTTACAGCGAATGGTCCTCCTCCGTCGTAAGGGGCGTCGTAGAGCTTGCAAGGTCGAAAAAAATGAGGGTCGGATACGTAGAATTCAACCACCGCTCTTACAAGTACAAGCGCAACTCCAAATTCTTCACGAGGGACTACCCGTGGATGCTGGAGCTCGCATCCAAGACGGAATGCTCCGGGAACACCAATTACGAAGACGCTCTCAAGGACGCTCTGACGGAGTTCAGGGGGCGTGGGCTCAGGAACAAGCACATACTCTTCATCACGGACGGTATCCCCACTTCGGGCGACTGCGACGTGCTAGACGAAAGGACGAGGGCTAAGAAATTAGGCGTCTGCATACACTCGATTTTTATAGGGTCCAAGAACTATCCCCGCATACTCCAGAAGATTTCTGGCGAGACGAGCGGGACGCAGTTCATAGCCACTCGGAGAAAGGACGGGACTATCAGGATCGAGAGGAGAGACAGGAAGCTGCTTGCCCCCGTACAGGAAGACAAGTCCCACGTCGACCCCTTCGGCAAAGTATTCGCCTAGTCCTTTTTACCTCTGGTACTCCGATACGGCCCTCTGGTGGTCCTTGTAATTCTCCGAGAAGTGGTGCGTACCGTCACCGCGGGAAACAAAGTAGATGTACTCTACGGGGGCCGGTTTCAAGGCCGCGATTATCGATTCCTTTCCTGGGTTTGATATAGGTCCCGGTGGGAGGCCGCTGATGAGATATGTATTGTATTCCGTCATCGAATTAAGGTCCCCTTTCGTGAGGTTCCCGTCGAAATCCTCTCCCAGTCCGTAGATAACGGTCGGGTCGCTCTCGAGCCTCATACCGAGCCTGAGACGATTATGGAAAACGGCAGAGATGACCGGCCTCTCGGACGGAGAGCCCGTTTCCTTTTCGATAATAGATGCCAGCGTGATTATCTCGTTGTCAGTAAGGTTTATTTTCTGCCTCAAACCGGTGAGCGAGCTATATACTTTCTTAAAACGGCTGACCATCATCCGGACGAATTCCTCTGCCGTAACACCTTTGGTATATGAATATGTGTCGGGGAACAGATAACCTTCTAGACCCGTGACCGAGCGTCCGGGCAGGATCTTCAGGAGCTTCGGGTCAGAGGACGCGGCAATGAACTCGTCCGGGTCGAGCACACCGTTCCTTCCCAGGAGCTCCGCGGTCTCCCTGAGCGTAAGCCCTTCGGGGATCGTCACCTTGTGTATCACCACGTCCCCCTCCGCAAGCTTGCGGGCGACTTCCGACGTGGTGGCGCCCCTCTTGAACTCATACTCCCCGGCCTTGAGCCTGTCCTGCCAGCCCCTGCCGACGACGTAGAGCACAAATAGGTCGCCGCTCCCGATGATCCCCTCATCTTCGAGTAAAGCCGATATATTCCTCAAGCCCTTGCCCTTCGGTACATCGACGATGCTATCTTCCGAAACCGTCGGGATATTATTGACGTAGTAGTAAACACCCCAAAGCGCGGAAGCGCCCAGGATCAGGATTATCAGGACTGCGATCGATATAATTTTTAATCTTCCGGAACCCATTTCAAAACTTGTAATCTATCAGCGTTTCTCAATTACCGCCAGATCGTCCCGATGAATGACTTCGTCGCTGTATTTATACCCGAGCGCGCTCTCCACGTTCTTCGTACTCATCCCCATTATTCGGCGGATTTCGTCGGAACCGTAAGACGTGAGCCCCCTCGCGACCTCGACCCCTTCCTCGTCGACACAGGTGACCGAATCCCCAATCCCGAACTTGCCCCGCACGTCTTTAATGCCGGAGGGGAGGAGGCTCTTGCCGCGCGTGGTTATAGCCTTTACAGCTCCTCCGTCCAGTACCAGCTCGCCTGCCGATTTAAGGGTGAACGCGATCCAATGCTTCCTCCCCCGGAGGCTCTTCTTCGAGGGAAGGAATATGGTTCCGACATCACGGCCGTCGAATATATCCGCGAGCGTCGACTCCGATTTGCCGTTCGCGATTATAGTCGGCACCCCGAACGCAGCCGCCGTCCTCGCTGCCTGTATCTTCGTTATCATCCCGCCCGTCGTCGTCCTTCCTAGCGTATCGCCTGCGACCGACTCTATCTCCTCCCCTATCCGGTCTATCAGGGATATGAACTCCGCGTCCTCGTTCTTTCTCGGGTCTTTGTTGTACAAGCCTTCGATATCGGTCAGAAGAACGAGGAGGTCGGCTTCGATGAGGGACGTGACGAGCGCGGCGAGGTTGTCGTTGTCGCCGAGCATTATTTCTTCGACCGCCACGGTATCATTCTCGTTAACAATCGGAATTATGCCCATCCCCAGGAGGGTAGTGAGTGTCTTCCGGGCGTTCAGGAACCTCTTCCTGTCAGCGAGCCCGTCGTGCGTGATGAGAACCTGCGCAACGATGAGCCCGAACGACGAAAACGCCCTCTCGTAATTCCAGATAAGGGCGCTCTGACCGCAAGCCGCGATCGCCTGCTTCATCGATATCTCGGTCGGCTTCCTCGAGAGATGGAGCTTCTTCATCCCTGACGCGATAGCCCCCGAAGATACCACTACGACCTCGATTCCCCGTGATTTGATACGGGATATGTCCTTCGCCAGAAGATCGAACACGCCCTCTGATAAACTTCCTTTTTTGTCAGTAAGGACGCTGCTCCCTATCTTGATGATCGCCCGTTTCACGCCGGAGATAATGGACTTTCTGTCAGATTTTTTCATTTAGTCCCGAAAAAATTTATTATTACCTTCGAGCCCGTGATCACGTGAATTCTTGACAACGAGCCTCCGCCTAGCTATCTTAGTTCTTCACAAAGCGGGAATAGCTCAGCTGGCTAGAGCGTCTCCTTGCCAAGGAGAAGGTCGCGGGTTCGAATCCCGTTTCCCGCTCCACCCGTTCAATCCTCCATCGAAATATACCCCGGCTGAGACCTGATCCGGTCGCACCATAATACGACGCTCGGGTAGGGCGAAAGGTCTATCCCTCCCTCGGGGGCCAGGTTTACGTACGGATAACAGGCGATATCGGCTATTGTATAGCTTCCGGCGAGAAAATCGTTTCGCTCCAGGTGATCGTCCATGACTTTAAGCACCCCGTTCCCCTGCGTGCGGAGCTCGCTGAGCCTCTTTTCGTCCCTGTCCGCGGGACTAAGGAACTTCGTAAAATACCTCGCCACGGCGAGGTTCGGATCGACCGAGGTCTTCCCGAAAAAGAGCCACTGAGCCATGGCCCCGAATCCCCGGAGGTCTTCCGGATATAGCCGGTTAGGGGAATATTTCCTGCCGATGTATAAGAGTATCGCATTCGACTCCCACATATGGAAACCGTCGTCTATCAGCACCGGAATTTTCTTGTTCGGGTTAAGCGACTGATAGTCCCTTGCATGTTGATCGCCTTTGAATATGTCGAGGTACTCCCTCTCGTATTCGACCCCGAGCTGGCTGAGAGCAAGCCTTACTTTGTAGCAGTTGCCCGAAAGCGGATGGTCATATAGTTTAAGCATATTCAGTCATCCAGATATTTTTTGAATTTTTCGGTAAACCTCTCTTTCCCCATAACCCTCATGGTCACCTCTTTCCCGGGGATAATATAATCTACCCTGCTCTTCGTGCAAACCTTCTGCTGTTCATAGATAATCACCTCGATCCCTATTTTACGTCCGTCCTCATCTGCGACCCTGCCCCTTACCTCGATCTCGGAAGCTGCCCCGACCGGCCTCAGGAACTCCATCTCGATCTTGGCGGTGAGCGCGATCTTTTTATACCTGTCGAACATTGTCCAGAAAGCGACTTCGTCTACTAGCGCGCACTGTATCCCGCCGTGGAGTATCCCCGGGAAACCCTGGAGGTGCTTTTCGGGCGTCGTGCGGGTGTAGACGTCCCCCTTTTCGTCGTCGGCGTAGAATCTCAAGCGGAGCCCGTGAGTATTGCGCGGGTCGCAGGCGAAGCAACCGTACCCGGGGAAATCGAGGAATATATTTTCAATCTCGCGGATCATCTGAGCACTGAGAAAATGTCAATGAAAAAATACCCGGACTAATCCCTTTCCACTACCTTTGCCACGGCGGCTACCTTCTCATCAGACTCGAGATCGATGAGCCTGACACCCTGTGTGCCTCTCCCGAATACGCTTATCTCGGAAGCGTTCATCCTGATAACCTTCCCGCCGTGCGTGGTGATTATCATTATCTGCGTATCGCTGGTCACCTGAAAAGCGCCCACGACCCTTCCGTTCCTACCGGTGGTCTTGATTGTGATCACGCCCTTCCCCCCGCGCCCCGTAACCCTGTACTCGGATACGAGGGTCCTCTTTCCGTACCCCATTTCGGTCACGGTAAGGACCTGGGCTTCCGGGTTTTCTATCACTTCCAGGCTTACGACCTGGTCCCCCTCGTCGAGCCTTATGCCAATTACGCCCGTAGCCGTCCTGCCCATATCCCTCACATCGTCTTCCTCGAACCTTATTGCCTGACCGAAATGTGACGTGAGGAGTATCTCGTCCTGACCGCTTGTAATCCTGGCTTCTATAAGCTCGTCGTCCTCTCTGATATTGAGCGCGATTATGCCTCCGGCACGGGGGTTGGAATAAGCCATAAGCTTGGTTTTCTTAACTACTCCGTTCTTGGTCGCCATGATGATGTACTGGTTTTCCTTGAACTCCCTCACGGGGAGCACTGCGGCAACCTTCTCGCCTTCAGATAAGTTCAGGAGATTGACGAGGGCTTTCCCTCTCGCGGTCGGGCCCGCCTCCGGTATCTCGTGGACCTTTATCCAGTAACACCTGCCGAGGTTCGTGAAAAATAGTACGTAGTTGTGCTTGGATGCTATAAAAAGGGTCTCGACGAAGTCGAGCTCCTTCGTCGTGATACCGGTCCTGCCCTTGCCCCCCCTCCTCTGACTCCGGTAGATACTCAACGGAGTTGTCTTTATATAACCGTCGTGAGTAGTAGTGACTACCATGTCTTCGTCCGCGATGAGGTCCTCAATCGAGATTTCCTCCGAGCTATCGAGTATCTCGGTACGCCTCTCGTCCCCGTACCTATCTTTTATCTCTTTCAGCTCTTCGGTGACTATTCCCAGTATCAGGTGCTCGTGCTCGAGTATCTCCTTCAGGCGCTTCACGGTATTTATGAGTTCATTCCTTTCCTCGAGTATCTTGTCCCTCTCGAGCGCGGTAAGGCGCTGTAGCCTCATGTCGAGAATCGCCTGCGCCTGAAGCTCCGAGAGGCCGAGTTTTTGCATTAACCCGTCTTTCGCTTCCTGGGGGCTCGCCGACTTGCGGATGAGGGCAATAACCTCGTCCAGGTGGTCGAGCGCTGTCTTGAGGCCTTCAAGTATGTGGAGCCTGTCTTCAGCCTTGCCCAGCTCATACTGAGTGCGCCTGGTTACGACCTCTTTCCTGTGCTCGATGAAGTGGCTAATGGCTTCCTTGAGCGGGAGCACGCGGGGCTGGTTCCTCACTAGTGCGAGCATGATAATGCCGAAAGACATGTCCATCTGCGTATGCTTGTAGAGCTGGTTCAGTACGACGTCCGCGATGTCGCCGCGTTTGATATCTATGACCAGCCTTATCCCTTCTCTATCGGACTCGTCCCTTATATCGGATATGCCTTTTATCTTCTCGTCCTTGACTAACTCCGCTATCCGCTCTATCAGCTTCACCTTGTTCACCTGATAAGGTATCTCGCTGACGATTATTATTTCCCTGTCTCCCTTCTTCTGCCTCTCTATCCTGGCTTTGGCCCTTATTCGTATTATTCCCCTGCCCGTCTCGTATGCCTCCCTTATCGGGGCCCTGCCCGTGATGAAGCCGCCAGTAGGGAAATCCGGCCCCGGGATGTGAGTCATAAGCTCGTCGAGGGTAATGTCCGGATTCCCGGCCTGCGCCACTACCGCGTCGATAAGCTCGTTAAGGTTATGGGGGGGGATATTT
>DATIET010000157.1:0-4208 GCA_035455615.1 Thermodesulfobacteriota bacterium | reverse complement strand
TTCCTGAACCAGAGCGTGGGGAGCAGGTGAAGCCCGGCTTCGGCGGGCCCCCTGTTCGAGACGGTGATTAGGACGAGTATGTCTTCGGGTGATTTCTTCGCGTACTCGACGAAAACGTCCCAGTATCTGTCTTCGTCGAATACGCCCGTGTCGATTAACTCGTATTCTGATTCGTGGCGGCTCCTCCCTTTATTCACCTCGACCAGCTCGTCGTAGGGATAAGCCCTCTGGGGGTACTTGTAGAGACACTTCATGTAGGCATGGGACGGCGTGTTGTCGAGGTAGTAGTAATATTCCTTCACGTCCTCCCCGTGGTTGCCTTCATTCCCCGTGAGCCCGAAGAGCCGCTCTTTAAGTATCGGGTCATGTCCGTTCCAGAGCGCTACCGAGAAGCAGAGCTTCGCGTGGTTGTCGGAGATTCCCGCGATGCCGTCCTCCCCCCACCTGTAGGCGCGCGAGCGGGCATGGTCGTGGGGAAGGTATTCCCAGGCGGTGCCGCCTGGACTGTAGTCCTCTCTGACGGTCCCCCACTGCCTCTCGCTCAGGTACGGCCCCCACTTTTTCCAGTACGCCTTTTTCTCCCTGTCTTCTCTCAGTCTCTTCTCTTCCGCAGTGAGCTTGAATCCTGTATTCATGATGATTGGGGGCTCGTCTAAAACGTATTTCAGCGCCGGGCGTTTTCCTGTTCCGGAATACCCGATCGTAAAAGCCCTTTTATCCTCCTCTGTTAATTCGTTCCCGACATCAGCACGAGGGGCTGCCACGTATGCATCGCCGGAACAGTGCATCTAATTTTACTACGCCTGCGGCTATTGATGAATACCCAATTATTAATTTACGACCTTGCTTTTAGATGGGGAGCTGCGGGACGGAAAACACGTCATGAGCGCAGACAGTTCCTAAACCGAGCGCTGTGTTCGCCTGCGATGTGTATTATTAATTGGAAAAACCTCTGAGACCTAAGACCCGGGACCCTCGAAGGCTGCTGCGGTTTTTACTTTTTCTTCTTCTTTCCGAGGACGATTACCTCGGCCTCGAGCCAGTGCTCCATGTCCTTGCCGTGGATGCATCCGCTCTTTTCGTAAAGCTCGTATGCGACTCTGGCGATCTTGTCCTGAACGGATTCTTTGGCCGATGAAGTTTTCTTGCCCGCGGTTTTGGGTGTCGCCGCCTTTTTCCCCACAGTCCTTTTGGGTGCTGTTTCTTTTTTAGCCGCCATGATGCGCTCTCCTCACAAGTGATTTCTAAACATAAAATATATTATTTCCATAGAATGATATATCAATATCGGTCCGGTGTCATCTCTATATTTTCGGATTAACATGAAATTCATATTAAGAACGGAGAGTTGAAAGCGGCTATGTCCGAATCCCGTATTATACGGTCCGTATTATACGGATTGTATGGAACAGCACCCGCATTCCTTGACACGTCCTTCGGGGTTCGCTTAATATTTAACCGGGGCGGGCGAGCCCGGCTTTGTTTCAGCCCCCGTTTTCACGAGTCATGCTTTTTGAGGTTAAAATAAGACAAGTATCCATTTAAGCCCTTCGCCGACGGTACTATCAACGTCATCGAGTGATCGGGATACGGTAAATCTTATGAGCGGCTCGTTCGTATGATTTCATTAAGGCCGGCTGTGACGGGAATTACGGAATCGGAGGGTTCACTAATGCGTTGGTCGATATCGCTCTATAAATTTCTCGTTCCGGTACTTGCCGCCGTGTCCTGGTGTATGGGACCGGTCCACTCATTGGCAGAGAGCCTTCCGGATATTACGCAGTACGCTCAGGCGGACGGCGGCCCGTCGTACACAGAACCGTGGCAGACCTCGTGGGAAAAGTTCGTCGATGAGATCAGCGGCCTCTACGGCAGAGGGGCGGACGATAAGGAATTCGCCCGTCATTTCAACGGCAGGGACGTGATGTGGACGGGGCAGGTCATTCGTGTGGTGGCGGACCCGGACGACCCGGCACTCGTGATCCTGATGCCTCATTATAACGTGGTTCTTCCCGACGGCAGGGTGGCGAAGATGGACAACGAGATTTCGCTCCATGTGCAGGGTCCCTTCAAGGTCACGGGGGGAGAGGACGTGCGCTTCCGGGCAAAGCTCGGGAACGGGAACAAATTCTTTCCTTCTTCCGTCTACGTCCTCAGGGTGAAGGACAATGACACCGGGCTGCCCCTGACGCTCATAAAGGTAAACCTCGTCGAGGGGAGCATCGAGTGAGGGGATTCGAACCAATAAAATCGGAGATAAATAAAAGGAGCCGGGAAAATGAGAACAAGACTATATATGTTAATCGTTGTTGCGGCCGCAGTTTCGGGGCTGTTGACGACAGGGGCGCTCGGAGATCTGCTTGGCGGAGAAACCAGGGCGAAGCTCCTGGGCACCTGGGTCTGGGACGAAGGGGAGGGCATGAGCCGCACCGAAACGACTTACACGTTCAGCGATAACGGCACGTTCACAAAGACGGTAAAACAACCCGGGATGCCTTCTCAATCGGGTAACAGCAGGGAAATAACAGGGACCTGGCGCCTGGAGACGATAGAGAAAGGGATTAAATCTTTATTCGATGAAGCGAACATGCTCGTTCTCGAGTATCAGGTGAGGGAAGCCGGCACGAATGCCTTCGTGCCGACAACGAGCAGTCACATAGCGGTGATAAGCATGGATCAGACGTTCGGAGGAAAAGAGACGCTCAGGCTCATTCCTCCCGACGGCTCTCTTACCGGCACTCAGTACTTCTTCAGAGGGCAATGAGCAAGCACGGGCCTGAGCTTCATATTCGCATGTAAAGTTGAATACGAACAGCGATAGGTTCTTACGGCGCGTATGGACACGCAGCCGCGAATCGGATACCGGGCTCGAAGGAAAAGGGAAATCCCCTCGCGTATAATCCCGCTCCCGCTGATCTTATCGATTGATAGCCTTTGATCTCCTCTATTTACAACTCATAACAAGTGCACTAATAATTTAGACGGGAGAACTTTGAGCCGAATTTGCCGAATCCGGGCATCACGCCACGTTTGTAACAGATATTATTCAATTGCACGTTGGCGGATACTGCTGTAACCAGTTGAATTAACTGCTAATTGCCGGATTTTCCTTTCCTCGCTCCGGAAGCCGGCCGGCATAATGCGCGAGACGGCCGGGTTAAAACGTAAAGGCGATAGAATGAGTGACGAGGGTAAGACGAAGAAACAGATGAAAAGCGAGATAGAAGAGCTCCGTCTCGGAATTTCCCGTTATGAAGCGAGGGAAATTGAGCTTACGCGCCGTGTAGAGGAGCTCTCCGTATGCTTTCGCAGTATCGGCGATGGAGTTATCATTGCCGGAGCGGACGGCAGTATTATCCTGATCAACCGTATGGCGGAGGAGCTCACAGGATGGACCTCTCAAGAAGCGATGGGGAAGCCCATAGGCGAGGTCTTGCGCCTGTATAACGATAACAGGAAAGAAGACCCGATAGAGCCTGCGAATATAGTTCTTGAAACCGGGGAGAAGCTCGGTTTGCAAAGGGATACATTTCTGGTCACCCGGGACGGATTGATCCGGTACGTCTCGGCGAGTTTCGCTCCGGTGCAGTATGAGCGGACGGACTTCAGAGGGGTGGCCGTCGTTTTCCGGGATATCACGAGGCTCAGGGAAACGGAAGAGGGGCTAATAGAGAGTGAAAAGAAATACCGCACCATCATCGAGAACAGCTACGATCTGATATACGAGGTGGATGCAGTCGGAAGGATACTCTACGTGAATCCGGTCTGCTTAGAGCTGACCGGTTACACGCAGGCGGAGCTCGTGGGGAAGAAAGCCTTCGATTTCATGCATCCGGACGACGTGCCGACGGCCATATCTATATTCATGCGGGCGGTAATGAATCTCTCCACGGAGAAGGCTACGTTCAGGGCGTTACACAAATCGGGCGAGTACCGGTGGCTCGAGTGCATAGGGAACCCCTACCTCACGGCTTCGGGGGAGATACGAGGGGTCATTATCACGAGGGATATTTCGGAGCGTAAGAAGACCGAAGAGGAGCTCCTGGCGCTTAATACGCTGATGAAGGCGGTGCATAGGTTCCTCGACCTGGGAGAAGTCTATGACGTCGCGCTCGAAATAATCATGAATATGGAAAACGTGGACATGGCAATGATTTATCTCGTAGACAGGGAGAAAAAGCAGGCCGTGATCCAGGCGAGCAGGAACC
>DATIET010000156.1:0-2085 GCA_035455615.1 Thermodesulfobacteriota bacterium | reverse complement strand
AGACTGCAGTCCCGAGGTTAAGCCACGCGGGGTTGAGACTCTTCCAGAAATCGAAGACGGACGATTTTTCCCGGTCCGGTTCCCTGGCCTCGAGCCTGCCGAGTATCTTCTTCTCGAGGTCTTTCGACAGGGGCGCGTCGTCGAGGCATAAGGGCAGGTTGGTAAAAACCGTATCGCTGTCCTTGAGCGCGGCCGTGCATATCCCGCAGCCTTCAGCGAGGTGTTCCTCTATCTCTCTCAGCTCCCCGCCTTCGAGGAGGCCGAGCGAGTAGAGCGCTATCTGGTCTTCGTACTCTTCTTTATGCGCCATTTATAACAAATCCCCGATATACGGTGAAATTTTTTCTTTCAGCTTCGCGACACCGAGCCTGATCCTGGTTTTGATCGTCCCCACCGGTTCGTTAAGCCGTTCTGCGGCCTCGATATGCGTCAGTCCCTCGAAAAATACCATCTCGATCGCGATCCTCTGATTGTCAGGAAGAGAGTCGAGGGCCTCCCTGATTATCTTCCTGCTCTCCTCCCTGTCCTCTATTATACGAGAGAAATCGGATTTTGAGTTCACTCTCTCTTCGTTGAGCTCCGTGGTCTGACCCCTGTAACCAAGCGTCCTCAGCTTGTCTATGGACCTGCTCCTCGCGATGTTCACTATCCAGGTCGATATGGCCCCCCTTTGGGAATCGTACGAATCCGCTTTGTTCCAAACCTGGAGGAATATTTCCTGAACGACCTCTTCGGCCTCCTCCCTGCTCCTGAGCATCCTTAGTGCGAGGTTGAAGACTACCTGTGAATAACGGGCGTAGACCTCCCTGAAAGCGGATTTGTCCCCTTTCCTGAGACGGTTTATCAACTCCTGGTCTTCGCTTCGGGATGAACCCTTGTCCATGATGGCAAAAGTTTGAGGCTTTTGAACCATTGTATTTAATTCAGGGTTCTTGTCAATCGGTGGCGGGAATCCTTGGTTCATACCTGATACACCGGCGTTTTTCTCTATATACTGCACTTGTACCGCGTTCCGGCGCTCCTCTTAATTCGTATTACGGTGCTCGCGCCCGATCGGAGCACACTCATATCCCGCCCGCCCGTTTTCCGGCGGGTTCCAATGTGAGGTACCGATTGAATATACGCGGTCACGGGCTGTACGGTTTCATAACACTCCACCGATACTAAAATTAATTCCCATGCATTACGGTCCCCGGGCAGGCGGCGGCCATGACGAAAAACCTTTCAGCCCCGAACTCTTGTCATGATTCCCGGGCAGGGGATTATTTATTTTCCTTGCGTATGGGTGATTGCTGGCTATATTATTTCTATCTCTTAAGAGTGCCCGGGAGGCATTTATGAACCGTTCGTTCGCACTACTAATTATTGTCCCGTTACTGGTTGCTGTGGTTAGCCTGGGGTGTAAAAGACCAGATGAATCCGGGGTTTCCGACAAGGGTCAGAAGAAGGCGGAGCAGTCCGAACAGACGGCCGCGCCTCAAAAAGTACCCGGTGATTCAGGGACGGTTAAGGAAACCGTAAGGGACATAAGGACACACGAATTTCCCTCATTCGCCGACCTCGTCGAGAAGTTGAAGCCTTCCGTAGTCAATATCAGCACCACGAGCGTCGTTAAGCCCAGGGGCTTCCGGGAACAGCAGCCGAGGACCCCGTTCGGCGAAAACGACCCGTTCGAGGAGTTCTTTAGAAAGTTCTTCGAAGGCGCTCCCCAGCACGAATACAAGCGTCAGGGCTTGGGCTCCGGGTTTATAATCAGCGAAGACGGATACGTGGTCACAAACTACCACGTGGTTGAAAAAGCAGTGGACATAAGCGTGATACTGGAGAACGGGGATAAATATGAAGGCAAAGTCATAGGGAAAGACCCAAAGACCGATTTAGCGGTGGTAAAATTCGAACCGAAAGGGAAGGTTCAGGCGGTAAGCTTCGGGAATTCCGACGACCTCAGGATAGGCGACTGGGTTCTGGCCATAGGGAACCCGTTCGGGCTCGGATATACGGTCACGGCCGGAATAGTCAGCGCAAAGGGTCGTTCGCTCGGTCTCGGCGCTTATGATGATTTTATACAGACGGATGCATCTCTCA
>DATIET010000155.1:0-2236 GCA_035455615.1 Thermodesulfobacteriota bacterium | reverse complement strand
CAATTCCCTGATTTCGCTTGCCTTCATCCGAGTAAATCCCCCTCGTGACGTGATACGAGACGCGTTTTAACGGGCAGCTTATGAGACGCGAGCCTGAACGCCTCCTTCGCGAGGTCGAGAGGAAGTCCGCTTATTTCGTATATCATGGTTCCCCTCCTGACAGGCGCTACGTAGCTGTCCACGTCCCCCTTTCCTTTACCCATCCTGGTTTCGGCGGGCTTCTTCGTTATCGCCTTGTGCGGGAAAACCCTGATCCAGAGCTTCGCCCCCCTTTTGACATGGCGGGTTATCGCGATACGCGCGGCCTCTATCTGTCTCGAGGTCAGCTTCCCGCCCTCGACGGACTGGAGCCCGTACTCGCCGTAGGCCATGGAAGCGCCTTTCGTGGCCTTTCCCCTGATTCTTCCCTTGTGAAGCTTTCTGTATTTAGTACGCGCTGGCTGTAACATTAATAGTCACCGTCAAACAGTTTGTTTGTGTTTCCTTTCGATTACTTCGCCTTTAAAAATCCAAACCTTGATCCCGATTATTCCGTAGGTCGTTTTCGCCTGAGCAAAACCGTAATCTATGTCGGCCCTGAGTGTCGCGAGGGGCACCCTTCCTTCCCTGTACCACTCCTGTCTCGCTATTTCCGCCCCTCCGAGCCTTCCCGATACCATTACTTTGATGCCGAGTGCTCCGAGCCTGAGAGCGGACGCGATGCCCCTCTTCATGGCACGCCTGTATGCGACGCGCCTTTCTATCTGGAGCGCGATATTCTCGGCCACTAGCTGGGAGTCGATCTCGGGCCTTTTGACCTCGCGGATATCGAGATAAATATCCTTCCCCGTCATCTTGGAGAGTCTCTGGCGAAGGGACTCGATCTCCTGCCCCTTCCTTCCGATGATCATTCCCGGCCGGGCGGAGTTAATGACGATCCTCACCCTCTCGGAAGCTGCGCGCTCGAGCTCGATCTTGGAGATCGCAGCCTGGTAAAACTCCTTTTTGATAAGATTCCTGATTTTCAAATCCTCGTGCAGGAGGTCCGTATATTTCCTCTTTTCCGCAAACCATTTGGAGTCCCAAGTCTTAGTTATTCCCAGTCTAAGCCCTATAGGGCATACTTTCTGACCCAATTTATAGCCCCCTCTCTTCAAGTACTATTGTTATGTGGCTCATTCTCTTTTTCCTCGACGCGGCCCTTCCCATGGCTCTGGCTCGGATCCTCTTAAGCGTAGGCCCTTTCGATGCATAGGCTTCTTTTACATAGAGGGTGTCGGTATCGCTGTGACCCTTTTCGGCGGCGTTCGCCACCGCGGACTTCAAGAGCTTCGCGATGTCGGGCGCCGACCTCCTGCGGAGTGCAGAAAGTATGGTGAACGCGTTTTCAACTCCGTTCCCCCTGATCAATTCCAGAACGGGACCGAGTTTTTTCGGAGACGATCTATAATATTTTCTTACGGCTTGCGAAACCATTTTATTCCCTTGTTAGTCGGATTTGCCTTTCGTTATTTTTGCCTTTTTATCCCCGGTATGGCCGGTAAACGTCCTCGTAGGGGAGAATTCACCCAGCTTGTGACCCACCATATGCTCGGTAACGTAAACGGGGATAAACTTTCTCCCGTTATAGACCGCGAACGTGAGGCCGATCATGTCCGGAGTGACCATAGATCTTCTGGACCAGGTCCTGATTATACGCTGGCTGCCCGACGACCTCTCGGATTCGACCTTTTCCTGCAGTCTCTCACTGACATATGGACCTTTCTTGCTTGATCTCGGCATAACCTCTCCTTAATCCATCCCGTAACCGATTCTTCTCCGCTTCACTATGAAATTATCGGTCCTCTTGTTCTTTCTTGTTTTGTATCCTATCGTTATCCAGCCCCACGGCGATACGGGATGAGGGTTGCCCTTGCTGGCTTTACCCTCTCCGCCCCCGTGCGGATGATCCACCGGATTCATGGCCACACCCCTTACGTGGGGACGCTTGCCCCTGTGTCTCTGCCTTCCGGCCTTTCCTATCGAGATCAGCTCGTGCTCGGCGTTGCCGATCTTGCCGACCGTAGCCAAGCATTCGACGCTTATCAAGCGTATCTCCCCCGAGGTCAATTTAAGCTGGGCATAGCCGCCTTCCCTCGCGACGATCTGGGCCGAAGCCCCTGCCGCCCTCGCGAGCTTGCCCCCGCCCTTCGGCTTCATTTCCACGTTGTGAACCACAGTGCCGACGGGGATGCTTTTAAGCGGGAGGGCATTACCG
>DATIET010000154.1:0-2393 GCA_035455615.1 Thermodesulfobacteriota bacterium | reverse complement strand
TCGGAGCTCGACGACTCGCTTTTATTCAAGATGAGCCTTATGGACGTCGAGCCTGTGGTTAAAGCGGGGTATAAGGGGTTCAGAAAGGGAAAGGTGATAGTGATCCCCGGAATTAAACAGAAATTAATACCGTTCCTTTTGAGATTCACTCCCCGGTTCCTCGCGAGAAAGATCGCAAAGACTCTTAACGGGTAAATATCCGGAAGTTTCCCCGGATCGCATGCGGTTAATTTATTGATTGCACTCATAGTGTTGCTGTGATAATATTAGAATCCGTATTAATGAGTATCATTTACAGATAGATAGATTAATTATAATAAAGTAAGGGTGTGCATATGAAAATCGTAAAGTTACTTAAAAGATATCAAAGGTCGATCCTTCCGTTAATATGCCTCTTGGCATTGTTGTTCATCTACGGATGTCAATGCGAAGGAGAGTTAGGAACTAAAGTCAATAATGCCGGCGGGATAAGTACGAGCAGCTCGATCGTTGATACGAAATAAAGCTGGATGTTGAATGTCAATTCGGAGGAGGAGAGAGAAATTGAGACTGTCAAAGAGAATAGCCAAAACCCTTAGAATTTCCCTTATATTCATAAGTCTCGCTATCGTATTTGTCGTGCCGGGTGTCATGAAGTGCTCGGGCTCTGTCGACGTGCCGGAAGGGAAATCCTCGACCCGGATTTAAGATTACCGGATCAGGTAAGCCGCCAGGTCCGAATCGGACGAGTATATTTGAAGGATAGGGATTCCGGAGGGCTTACCCCGCGAAAAACCCTTCGATGGCGGATATCATCTCTTCCGAGCCCGCTATGAGCTGGCCGCATTCGGGAAGGGAATCGAGGAAGTACCTCCCGTAGAATTTACTAATAATCCTTCTATCCAGCACAAGCACCACGCCCCTGTCGCTCCTTGTCCTGATTAGCCTGCCGAATCCCTGCTTGAACTTGAGCACGGCCACGGGGACGCTGTAATCGGTGAACGAGTTCACTCCCATGCTCTCCATATGCTCGACACGGGCTTCGATTATCGGCTCAGTCGGGACCCTGAAAGGGAGCCTCGTTATCACGACCAGCCTGAGAGCGTTCCCCGGCACATCGACACCTTCCCAGAAACTGTCTGTGGCGAAGAGGACCGACCCGTCCTCGACCCTGAACCTATCGAGGAGCCTCGCCCTCGGGAGTGCCCCCTGCTTGAGAGCGAGCATGCCCGACGATTCGAGCTCTTCGTAAATCTGTCTGTACACGTTATCGAGGAGGGAATAAGAGGTAAAGAGAATAAGGGCGTTCCCCCGGGACGCCTTCACCGCGTCCAGTATGAGCGGAGTTATCTTCCGCGAGTATTCCTTCGTGCCCGGCTCCGGTATGTCGGTCGGTATCGAAAGTAAAAGCTGCTCCCCGTAATCAAAGGGAGAAGGGAGAATGAGCTCGGACACCCTCGTATCGTCCATGAGGCCGAGCCCCGACTTCAAGAATTCGAAATCCTTTCTGACGGCCATAGTGGCCGAGGTCATTACGACCGTGTCGCATCTCGAGTAGAGCCTCTCTTTTAACGGCTGGGATATATCGAGGGGGGATAGTCCCAGGCCCGATACTACGGCGCCCCTCCCCATCCTGCCCTCCACCCACCTCACATAACCGTCATCGTCCGTGCTCAGGAACGTCGCTATTACATCCGAATAATAGTCGAGCTTGTTTGCTACACCCCTGAACTCGACTATGAGCCTCGCGAAATCGTTCTCCGACTCGTAATCGAGTAAAAAATCAGTAAACGACTTTATCTCCTCGTGGAGCTCCTTGAGTCTTATTCTCAGGACCGAAAACTTCCTGTCTATCTCCACCCATCCTTCGCGTGAAAAGGCCGCCTCCGTAATCCTTATGCTCACCTCCTGGCTTTCGGGCTCCTTCTCCTGCATGAGGGCGAGCGAGAAATGATAGAGCGAATCGAAAGCGTCGGTTACGTATTGCTCGGCGGCGTCTATCCTCGGAGAAAGGTTCTGCTCCACTCTCCTCAATACGTCGTTCACTATCCCTTTCCTCACGACCTTTACGAGCTTCGTCGCGAGAGACGCGCTGTAGTAGATGAGCCCCCTTGATTCCCCGCCCTTCCCCCTCCTCTTCATCCTCCTCAATATCCTGACAATCCCGAATTTCGTGGCCCTCATTCCGAAGTGCGAGGTGGCCGCGTCCACTATATGGTGGGCCTCGTCGAAAATTACCCTTTTGAATGGGGGGAGGATTCCGGCGTCGCTCTTCTCGGAAGCGTCCTTGATTGAGAGGTCCGAAAACAGCAGGTGATGGTTCACGACGAGGACGTCGGCACTCTGCGCATTGCGCCGCGCCTTGACCACATGGCACTGCTCGAAATCGGGACACTTGCTGCCGAGGCAATTCT
>DATIET010000153.1:0-4415 GCA_035455615.1 Thermodesulfobacteriota bacterium | reverse complement strand
CTTCGACCCCCGTGTCGAGAGGGTTCGACACCCCCTGGGACTCTTTCGCGTCTTCGAGCGCTTTTAATACCTTGCCCCTTAAATCCATTACCATGTCCCAATTCGGGTCCGTATCGATTTCTATCTCGTCGGGCATTCCCTGGAGATGCACGCTTTCTGTTGAGTCCGTTTTCAAGCCCCTCAGATACAGGTACGCCTCGTCCGAGGTATGCGCAAGGATCGGCGCGAGAAGCCTGATGAGCGCGTCCGCTAAGTTATACATGGCGGTCTGACTCCTCCTCCTCTTCCTGCTCCCGGCGCTCTCGCAGTAGAGCCTGTCTTTTGTAGCCGCGAGATAGACCGCGCTCAATGTGTCGTAGCAGAAATCATATATGAGCTCGCTCGCCCTCTTGTACTGAAACCCGTCGTACGCTTCCCTGGTCTCGCGGACGAATTTCCGAAGCTCCCCCATCACCCAGCCGTCGATCGAATACCTGTCTTCTTCCGAAAACGTAACGCCGTCAGTCGCCGGGTCGAAGTCGTATATATTTCCGAGCAGGAACCGTATAGTGTTCCTGACTTTTCTATACTCCTCGCCCGCCGATTTGAAGAACTCCCAGTCTACCTTTATGTCGTTCGTATATTTGAGCGAGCTTACCCACCACCTGCATATGTCGGCCCCGTGCTGCTTCAGAAGCTCGTCCACCTCGAGCGCGTTCCCCCCTGACTTGCTCATCTTCCTGCCCTGCGCGTCCACCATGAAGCCGTGCGTGAGGAGCGCTTTAAAGGGCGGCCTGCCCGTCACTCCGAGTGCCGGCAGGAGCGATAGCTGAAACCAGCCCCTATGCTGGTCCGAGCCTTCGAGGTAGAGGTCGGCCGGATAACCTATGCCCCTCGCCTCCAGCACCGAGTGCCAGGACGATCCCGATTCGAACCAGACGTCGAAAATGTCCATCCCTTTTTTTATCTTTTTCAGCACGCCATTCTGCTTTATCCAGCCGGGAGCGTTTTTATCCTGCTCCGGGTCATAGCCTTCCAATATTTCCTCTTCGCTTGCCTGAAACCAGTAATTGGCCCCTTTCAGTCTTATTTTTTCTATTACGGCGTTAACCGAGTCGGGCGTCATCAGAGTCTCTCCCTTCTCGTTCATGAACGCGGGTATGGGAAGCCCCCAGGCCCTCTGGCGGCTTATGCACCAGTCGGGTCTCGCTTCGAGCATTCCCCGGAGCCTGTTCCTCCCCCACTCGGGATAGAACTCTATCCCGCGCTTTGAGTATTCGAGGGCGAGCTCCCTGAGTGTCCCTCCGAATTCTTCTATCCTCTGATCTACTCCTATGAACCACTGCTCCGTGGCCCTGAATATCGTAGGCGATTTGCTCCGCCAGTCGTGCGGGTAGCTGTGGAGGTATTCTTCGTCGTGGAACAGATTGCCTGATTCTCTCAGGTGCTCCGTTATAATTCCGTTGGCCTTCCATACGTCCTGACCGCGTATCCACTCGGGCACAGTGTCGTCGAACGTGCCGTCTTCGAGTACGGGGCAGTAGATATCGAGCCCTTCCCTGAGCCCCGTCTGATAGTCCTCGACGCCGTGGCCGGGGGCGGTATGGACGAGCCCCGTGCCTTCGTCGAACGTTACGTACTCTGCGAGGACCACCCTCCCCTTCCGTCCCGCGAACGGGTGTATGTACGTTACTGATCTGTCGTGGAGCTCCTGTCCCGTGCACGTGCCCAGTTTTTCGTGTTTCTCGATCCCCGATTTTTTGAACACGCTCTCTGCGAGGTTGTCGACGAGTATAGTATGGTATTCCTTCCCGTCTTTCGTGACTCGGTAGAGACTGTAATTCCCCTCCGGCGAAGCGGCGACCGCGAGGTTCGCGGGCAGCGTCCAGGGCGTTGTAGTCCATATCATGAGCGAGGGCGCCGCCCCCTTCGGGAGCTTTAAACTTTTTGGAAGAGCTTCGGGGTTCTCTATTTCAAACAGTACGTAAACGCTCCTGTCTTTCCTGTCGTAGTATTCGAGCTCTGCGTCGGCGAGCGCGGTGCGGTTCTCTATCGACCAATGTACGGGTTTAAGGTCCCTGTAAACGAGCCCCCTTTCGAGGAGCTTCGAGAAGACCTCGAGCACCCCGGCTTCGTAGTCAGGCGTCATGGTGAGATAAGGGTGCCAGTAATCGCCTATGGTGCCCAGGCTCTCCATCTGTCCCGCCTGGAGCTTCACGTATTTCTCGGCGTACGACTGGCACTTGTATCTGATCTTGATCTTGGAAAGGTCTTTCGCTTCCTCCCCGAGCTCCTTCATCACCTTGTGCTCGATCGGAAGGCCGTGGCAGTCCCAGCCCGGTACGAAATCGACGTCGTAGCCGAGCATCGTTTTCGACCTCACGACTATGTCCTTGAGCACCTTGTTGAGCAGGTGTCCAAGGTGTATCGGGCCGTTTGCGTAGGGAGGGCCGTCGTGGAATACGAATTTTTCCTGCGCCTTCGATTTCTCCCTCATCCTCTCGTAGAGCCTTATCTTCTTCCACCTCTTCTGGTACTCGGGCTCTTTCTGGTTGAGGTTGGCCTTCATCGGGAAATCTGTCCTCGGAAGGTTGAGCGTGTCTTTGTAGTTTATTTTCTTCGCCTCCGGCATCGGATGCTTTCTCCTTAAGGGGTAAAAGATATACTATTCGGGATAATATTCAATCGGTAGAGTTAGATACAATATAAGTATTAACTTTGAGTTGAAGAAAAATATTGGCCGGGATGCCGCTAAATGCGAGCTAACGGTCTTACTGGTCTACTATTTCCTCTAACTCACGGAGAAGGTTCCTCGAAAAAATCACCCATTCCCCCCAGGCTTCCATATACTCCTTGTCCTCTTCGACCCTTTTCAGGAGCTTGAACCCTATGTTCGTATCTTCGATCTGAAATACCTCGTCTTCGCCGAGCTTCTGCTTCAAAATCGCCACGTATTTTTTGAGCAGCCTGAGCTTTTCGCCGCTCCCTTCCCTGAACTCGGCTATGAAATAGCCCTTCGACTGCGCGGTGGGCATCTGCATTATGTTGCTCTCCTGAAAATAAATGCCCTTGTTCAGGGACTCTGCCTTCATTGAAATGAATAACTCCATATCTCTCTCGCACACGGGCAAATTCAACTCTATTCTATTTACACCCGGCTCCGAATGTCAAGCCCGCCTTTCATAAGAATATATTGATTTGAACCGGTTGTGGACGGATAATTATCGGCATAAAAACGGAGGCGCCGGGATGAGAAAGCTCGAGGATAAAGTCGCTGTCATAACCGGGGGCACCGGCGGGCTCGGAAAAGCCGTAATGTCGGTGTTTCTCGCTGAAGGGGCGTTCGTTCTTAGCACGTACGTGAATGATGAGGAGCTGGAAGGGTGCCTGAGCCTGAGGGAGGAGTACAAGGCGAGGGTCGCTTTCGGCAAGGCGGATGTTACGAAGGTGTCTCATGTCTCGAACGTGGCTCTGAAGGCGATAGAGAAATTCTCGTGCATAGATATTCTCGTTAACATAGTGGGCGGCTTCACGCAGTCCCCGCTCGCGGATACGGACGAAGAAGCCTGGGACAGGATGATGGATATGAACCTGAAATCCGTGTTCCTCTGCTCAAGGAGCATCGTCCCCCACATGATCAAACAGGGCCGGGGCAGCATCGTGAATATCGCCTCGCGTCCCGCTCTCAAGGGCTCGCCCGGTCTCTCTGCATACGGTGCATCCAAGGCGGGGGTGCTCAACCTCACTCAATCGATGGCCGAGGAGCTCAGGGAGCACAATATCAACGTGAACGCGATAATTCCGGGCACGATGGACACGCCCGGCAACAGAAAGAGCATGCCCGACGCTGATTTTACAAAATGGGTAGCGCCCGAAGATGTGGCCAGGGTGATAGCTTTTCTCTGTTCCGAGGACGCACGAGCCGTAAGCGGCGCCGCGATACCTGTCTACGGGAAATCATAGGATTTGATGACTGATTTGTTAGCCGGGAATTGTTAGCCCGCTGCTCCCGGCATATCCGTGAGGATTGCATCCAGGAGCTTCTCTCCGAATCCGGACGCGGTTTTTATGTCGTCCCTCGATATCTCGACGTTGTTAAGGTACTGGAGCCTGAGCACGTCCCCGTCCCTGTACTCCGGGATTATGCATCCGAAGAAGAAGCCGAGCCTGCGTATTGCGGAGGCGACGTATCCCGCCCCCCTCTGTTTGAGAGGGATGTCCACGTATATGCAGTCGAACCTTTCGAGCGCGAGGTGCTTCAGCTGGAACCCGATCTCGTTCAAGGTCATTCTCCCCACCCTGTCTATCTGAATGAGCGCCTGGTTGTGGTCGTGTCTGATGGATACTGTCGTGCGGCCGTTCTGCCTGGCTTTAATGCCCGTCCCCTCGTCTTCGGCTAGCAATTCCCTGTCGAACCCTATCCGCTCGTATATACC
>DATIET010000152.1:0-8392 GCA_035455615.1 Thermodesulfobacteriota bacterium | reverse complement strand
TGACCCGGCTCGAGCTTATGGCATCTATAATCGCCTCGCCCCACTGAGTGCCGGGCACTATGTCCCTCGGTGCGATCCAGCACCTAACGCCGCCGATTTCCAGCGTCGCGCATACAGCGTCGGCTACGGGTTTGTCTTTCGCCGAATGACTGATAAAAACATCGTGAGCCATTTGTTTTCCCCCTCTCCTCCACAGGAAATAACGGAGGATTATAGCAGTGATTGACTATCCAGGCAACACCAAACGCTTGGATTGAAAAACAATTCTCCAGTCCAGTGTTTCCGATGACATTACTTCTGCCGTATTTTCAGCTATGTAGCCCAGAAGCCGATAGGACGGGACGAAGGCGGCATTATCGAGCTCGTTCTTTAAATTCTCCAGATGGGCGCTCATGGCATCCGACCGCTTCGCTATCAGCTCGAATTCCCCGTGGGTCCGGATACCGTAGAACGCAGCGCCGAATGCCGGCAATACGGCAGCCAGAATGGTCAGCAGGTCGCTGTGAACATACAGATGGGCTAAACAGGCGAGAAGAGTGAGAACGAATAATCCCCCGCCAATCAGATGGAGATTGCGATGGATCCTGTGGAAGCGGGGCGAGTTGCGGTTATGATAATCGATCTGGGCGGATATTTCCTGACTTGAGAGAAAGTCCCTGTAGGACGTGAGGTACTCCTTGTCTATGCCGGTTCCCACTATGCCCGCTTCGCGGACTATCGCTCTGAAATGCCAGTTCACCCACGAGCTCCTGGGGTCCCCGTATGTATCATGGGCCGGCACCCTGAATGCGGGAGTGGTGAGGCCGAGAGGCGCGAGAAACCTGAGATGCCTTATCTGCTCCGACAGGAGCCTGTAATCGATCCACCTCTCGTGCCAGTGCTTCAGGTTGCCTACAGCCGTGATTAATATTATCAGAATGATGAGGGCGAGCTCGCAGAGTATCCAGAGGTTTTCAAAACTCGGAAGCACCGGGAGCAGCGCGAAGAACACAGCGAGACCCGCCATCAGGTAGTTAGCGACGAAAGAGCTCCTGTAGATATTCGAATAATAATTTGCGAGTCCGTCGGCCCAGGTATAGTGAGCGAGGAATTTTTCGTTTATCTGCTCCTTCACGGACTGCGGAAAATCAGGACATGAGTCCCAAACCTTCTGCCATTCAGCTTCTGACGCTTCGTTGAAATTTCCAACCCTCGCTCCCCCCGTATCTATCCTGTCTCCCGCGAATATATCGCAGAAGGCCTCGAATATGAAACCCCATGTCCATACCGGTTGCTTTTCATTAAAGTATGAACGGCTGAGGTCCGGCTTCTTCGGGTGCTCGGGTTTAAGGACCCTCTTCAGTCTGAGTTCGAGCTCTCGCAGGCCCACTTTTCTATACCCTTCGTATTCTCCGCCCATGAGCACCATTATGTCGTGCGGGGCGACGGAGTTTATCCAAACCACGGGGATCTCGCTGACGAGTGATTCCTTCACGATCTGACCCGTGCCGCCCTTCCCTTTCGCGTCCTCGCCGTCCCAAATCGCGATAAGCACGTCGCTCTGGGCGAGCACCATCCGGCCTACAGTCTGATAAGACTCGTTCTCAGCCTCAGTCGTCGCCCGCGAGCCGTCGAGCTCCAGTATCGAGGTAGCGGCCCCGAGGAGCGTCCGGTACTTGCCGAGGGACTCGCCGTCCGTAAAATCCTTTTCATATTCCTGACGGGCGAAAGGAAGCGCGCACTGGAGCTCGAATCCTTCTGCAAGCGCTTCCTCCGCGACGAGAGTGTCCGCCCCGTCCGCGAGAGGGGATATTATCCTCAGTACGGGCGGCCCGCCGTCGGTATATAGAGATTCGAATGAAGACTTCACTTCACCGGCAACGTCCCTCACGTGCTCCAGGACCTCATTCACCCGCACCCTGAGTGCGGCGATGTCGGCCTTATCGAGGCCGTTCAGACGGTGTCCGGTAACGCCGACCCTGACCGCGATACGGGCTTTCGGGGGGGATTCAATTTTCTTCATCACGTTCATAATATTCTAACCTTTGGGCACTTCTATGGGCACATTCCTGTGGGTCCATAGCCAGTCGCTGTTCTCGAGAAGCGCCTCCCTGCCGACCGCTATGAGAATCCTCTCCGGAGGCACTTCACCAATCTCAAGCTCCCTCTTTGCCGAGGCATAGGTTTGCTGAGCGAGACTATACCTCCTTTCGAGCTCGTCGTACGCCCTTTTGTTTTTATACGCCTGAGCTGCTACGCCCACGGCCGCGATCACGCCCAAAAGGATCTGAAAATTATTTATCGCTTCGCTATTCCCCACCCCGGCAAACAAGACAAACATACCGTACACGAGAGCGACCAAAAGGGTTAATACGAAGGACAAAAACATAATATAGCCGAACTGCTGAGACCTCGTCAGGAGCGGTCTTTTCTTAGACCCAAAATAATCCAGCTGGGATTCTATCCATAGCTTCCTGGTAATATTCAGGAACGTATTATTTCCCGGAGCGTGTTCCGCATTCCCGGTTCTTAACGTTATAATCTCGATACTTCTCACCGCCTTTCTTATCCACGTGAGCAGGCCCTCGTACTTGCTCAGGTAATGGGAGGATACGTTCTCGTCGATCCCGGAGAGCGTCCAGAAGAACTGGACCCGGAGCCCCTCCGCAAGCGCCCTGTAGTCGAGGAAGCGGTCCTCGATCCTGTCCCTCGAGGTCTTTTTTACCAGAAGCGCAATAGCGGGGATGAGCCCAATGTAGCACAGGACCAAGTAAGAACTCCAGTCGATAAGCCCATAGAGCACCACGGCTGCAAAGAAGAGGACATAAATCCAGCTGATGAGTCTCGCTGTCTTCTTCTGATAGAATTGCGACAATACGTCCGACGCGGAGTAAAGACAGATTATTTTACGCAGCGCCCCGTCCCCGGATATCAGCTCGTTACCCGATTCGTTTTGAAGCAGATACTGTTTGGATTTTGCGAGATCTCCGTCGCCGTATTTGTCAATGTAAATCCTTACATCGGAGTTAAAACCGTCTACCCTCTCCATAATGCCCGTGAAGGGCGATTTTTCGTATCCATCCGTTATATCCGCTCCGGAGGGCTTAAAAAGGGAATCATAGAGCTTGTCGAGTAAGTGGCTCACAGATTGGATGAGCGCGAAAAGTTTTCTGGTAGCGGCTCTATATATTGCGCCGGGGAAGCCGGGTTCAATCCCGGAGCCGGGAACTGCCGGAACGGAATACTCTTCGGGCGGAACGGATTCCGTCTTCGTCCGGAGGGCCACAGGGTCGATTGAGATTATCATGCTCCTGTCCGCCGTATCGAGGCCGGATTTATTCACCCTGAGAGAGTATTCGCGCGTGATCCTGCCTTCACGTATCCATTTGATAATCCGTGCCGTCGTGTCCTGATCTCCCGTTCCGTCACCCGACGAAACAGCGAAGAGAATTTCACTGTGCTCGGCGATAAAGGCCGCGGTAAATATCTCCGACATCGCCGGATCTTCAGCCGAACCGTATCTCGCCCCGCCGAGTTTGGACATCATAAGCGATGGGATATCTATCGACGACTCGGCCCGTCCGAGAAGCTCACCGAAATCCTTCCCGTATTTTCCGTCCGGGGGTGCGTTTTTATCCTGTCCGGGCGGATAGGGAAGTACCGCTATAAGCCTCGCGCGAAGGTGCTCGATCGCGAGCCTCGCGAGCAGGCATTCGTCACTCCCGGAGAGAGAAGATATTACGATGAACGGGGAGCTGGGAAACGTATTCCTGAGCCTGACCATCTCCGGGAGGATGAGAGCGGAGATTCGCTCCTCATCGGGGGGGCTGCCTTTCCGTCCGGTCACGCCAATAACAATTGGAATTAGATAGTCTTCGCTTATAGGCTGCATGTTCGAATGTCAGTGAGGATTCGTTTTTTTACCCTGGAAACCCTGCTGCGTACTGTTAGTGACCTTTCAATGACGAAAACCGTCCCCTGTCTTTCATATAAATTCGCAGTGGTCTCTCCTATCAATATACGATTGAACATATTGAAGGTTTCAGAAGGCCTACTGTTACGGTGACAGCGTCTGTTCTCGTGACAACCCATCGAATGCCGGCACCCGCTTAACCCAGTGATATTACAATTCTAATAATGCGCGAGGAATAATTCAATAACGCTTCCGAGTCAGCTAATTCCGGACAGGAGCCAAAGGGTTTTATCGCAGAGCCGCGCCCCGTGAACTCGGGTACACTACGATACGATAAGCTTCACATCGGGCGGACCCATGGCTATATTTCCGAAATGAACAATTCTGTTGCGAAAATCGACTCTCACCGTATATAATTGAATGACTTATGCATGATGAGTCAGTATAAGACCTAGAACACCGGAGGAAGCACAGTTATGAAAAAGCAGAAGCTCTTGATCTTACTATTACTTGCGGCCTGTCCGTTTATACTCACGGGCTGCCTCGCGGCAGCGGCAGTCGGCGGGGCGGCGGCGGCGGGCGCCGGCACGGTAGCGTACATAAAAGGCGAGCTAAAAGCCACCGAAGAAGCGACTCTCAACAAAACCTGGGAAGCCACTGTTGCCGCTATCGATGAACTCCAGTTCCTGGTCGTCAACAAGATTAAAGACAACGTCTCGGCCGAGCTTGAATCGAAAACGGCCGACAACAAAACAGTGAAGATACAGCTCAAACGGGTCACCGACAACCTCACCGACATATCCATCAGAGTCGGAACATTCGGCGATGAAAGCCTTTCGCGCTATATTCTGAGCAAGATAGAAGCCAGGCTCTAGGAGCTATAACAGAACAGGGGCCGTGGGGCGTATTCGAATCTTTATCTACGCCGGCACGGACACGAAATGCCCGCGTCAGGCTGACATCGGCTTCACGACTGAACGATATGCGCACCCCGACCTCAGCTTCGATATGCTCGAGGTTTTTTGCGGGCGTCAAAAATTTCGTCCCCTGCTACACAAGGCATAACTGACCGCTGGGCGCAGAGCTGATCAGGGAAGATAAATATAGAAAGGGTCATCGCCCATTACGTCTACGCAAAATGAGTGCCGGGCGATATTGCGACTCGCAGGCCGATCAGAAAGACGAGCCGGGCTGTTTTAGAAACTCAATCTCCTCGGGTGACGATTCTCTGCCGAGTATCTTATTCCTATGCGGGTATCTCCCGAAGCGTTTTACAATCGCATAGTGCCTTTCCGCATAATCCCTGTTGCTTGAGAGCATTGTCGCCAATTCAGGCGGAGAGGTGAAATCCCTCTCCAGTCCCCCGAAAAGGGCAATCGACCTCTCCTGCATTTCGAGGTCCTCGGAGTGCATGAACGGCATATAGAAGAAGACCCTCATGACCGGGCGGAGCTCCTTATCGAATCCCTTTTCAATCCCTTTCGCGGCTGTCTTGAGCGCCTGAGCGTCCTGTGAAAAAGCCCCGGGCGTATCCCTGTAAATGCTCCTCGAGAACTGGTCGAGTAATATAATCAGGGCCAGCTCGCCGCAGGGCGTCTTTTCCCATTCCCGGAGCTTGCCTTCTCTCGCGTTTATAAGGTCGGACTCGAAATTATTCCTGATGTAATCGTCCGTCTTTTGGTCCCTAGCCCACCACATCCGGCTCAATTCCGGAGGCGGGACCTCCTCCTCCCGGAGTTCTCCGAACCAGAAGTCGAGTATCCGCGCCTGCTTTTCTTCGTCGCCGCCCGATGCCATAAGCTTCTTTTTTAGTATATCGGAGTTCCCGAAACGGTCCCCTCGGAGATACACGTTTTCACGTAATCTTAATAATTTTTTACCCCCCTCTTGCAAAAAAACTTGTAAGATGTTACTATGTGCGAACCTGATTTCTGCTAACTTGTGTTTTGCCCGCCGATATGGCCCCATTAATCTTATAAATTTGATTAGCTCTATTAAAATTACCCTTTAATAACGAGTCGCAACTCTATTGCTCGCATAAATATTTTTATGACTGGAAAAATTTTTTTTAGCATAACCTTCTGAAGTCACACGAATTTATACTTAGAGAAAAAAGGCCTGCAAATACCCTATTGACAACCACAATATATTGTGGTTCAATCGTTCCATAGCACAATATATCATGTAGTTTTACCGAAAGGAGGTTGCCCAGATGTCTTCTGATAAAGTCAGCCCGACACAGACCAACGGAAACGGCCACGGGACTAAATTGATAGAGAAAAACCTGGAACCGGAAATCGAAACCTCAGCGGCTGAAAACACCCCGGAAGAGGAAGAATTCGTACAGAAAACGGAAGGGGTCATGGACATCCCGGAAAAAACCCTGAAAGCGTTCGGCGGTGACGATCTGCGCGCAAGGGTCTTCTACGAAAAATACGCACTCAGGGACAAAACCGGCAGGATCGTGGAGCTGACCCCGGATGACATGTGGAGAAGGGTGGCGAGGGAGATAGCCTCCCCTGAGAAGTCGAAAGAGCTGAAAAAGGAGTGGGAGGACAACTTCTACTGGCTTCTTTCGAATTTTAAGTTTATCCCTGGAGGCAGAATACTTTTCGGCGCCGGGCAGAACAGACGGTCCACACTGCTCAACTGCTACTACATGCCGATCAAAGAGGATTCGATCGAGGGTATTTTCGAATGGTGCAAAGAGGCGGCGAGGACTTACTCATTCGGCGGCGGCGTGGGGACCGACATTTCCATTCTCAGGCCCAAAGGCGCCCCGGTCAACAATTCGGCGATCTATTCCACGGGGGCGGTATCGTTCATGGACCTGCTCTCGACAACGACAGGCACCATAGGCCAGGCCGGAAGACGCGGCGCACTAATGATTACAATTAACGTTAACCACCCGGACATACAGGAATTTATCGACGTGAAGAACGACACCGAAAGGTCACGGGTCAAATTCGCGAACATCTCCGTCAAGATCTCGGACGAGTTCATGCGCGCCGTCGAGGAAGACCGGGACTTCGAGCTCAGGTTCGAGAACGAAAAGGTCAAGTATACGAAAACCGTCCGCGCGAGGAACATATGGGAAAAGCTCGTAAAATCGGCATGGGCATCGGCCGAGCCGGGCGTCATATTCTGGGATGCCGTAAAGAAATATTCCCCGACCGAATACGCCGGAATGGAAGTAAACGGCGTTAACCCCTGCAGCGAGCAGGCGCTCGAGGATTACGGCAACTGCTGCCTCGGGAACGTCAACCTGTCCCCGTTCGTTAAAGACGCTTTCACGGAAGAGGCTTCCATCGACTGGGAGAACCTCGAGAGGGCATTCAAGTACTCGGTCAGGTTCCTCGACAACGTACTCGATTACAACATGAATAAACACCCGCTCACATATCAGACAAAGTCGTCGATGCACTCAAGACGCATAGGCGTGGGCTTTACGGGTTTCGGCGATATGCTGTCGAAGCTGAATATCAAATACGATACGCCCGAGGCGGTCGAATTCGCCGACAAGATGTTCGAGCACATTAAAAACACCGTGTACGAGGCGAGTTCCGATCTCGCCACGGAAAAGGGCAGTTTCCCAGCTTATGCCAGGGACACCCACCTGTCGGGGACATTCTTGAGAACTATCGACGAACGCGTTGTGGAAAAAATAAAGAGCCAGGGGCTCAGGAACGCCTGCATACTGACCGTACCCCCGGTGGGCAGCGGCTCTGTGCTTGCCGGAACCACGAGCGGTGTAGAACCGATGTTCGCGTTATCATACTTCAGGCGGTCCAAATCCCTTTCGAAAGGGGAATTCAAGGTGTATCACCCGCTCGTAGCTGAATACATGGAAAAGTACGAGCTCGAAAGCGAAAAGGACATCCCGAAGACTTTCGTAACGTCGCACGAGATCAAGCCTGAAATGAGAGTTCGCATGCAGGCCGCCATACAGAAGCATATCGATTCATGCATTTCCAGCACGGTGAACCTCCCGGCCGATATAACGCTCGACGAAGTGGAGAAGATCTACTTCCTCGCGTGGAAGCTCGGCTGTAAAGGCATTACAGTTTACAGGGAGGGATCAAGAGAGGGCATACTGGTCACAGAGGACCAGGCGAAAGCCCAGCAGGAAACTAAAGATAAAAATGAAATAAAGCTTCCGACCCAGACCCAGGACGAGGGGATGAAAAAAACCCATCACCCCAACCCCATCTCATCCCTTCGTCCATCCCAAATGCCGGAGATAAAGCCGATAAAAAGGCCTCAGTTCCTGCAGGGGTTTACGGAGGTCATTAAGACGGGATACGGAAACCTTTACGTTACGATCAACACCTATGACGGAAGGCCGTTCGAGGTCTTCGTTCAGATAGGCAAATCCGGCTACTCGACAATGGCCGACGCAGAGGCCACGGGGAGGCTCGTTTCACTCGCGCTCAGGTCGGGTGTGAGCGTAAAGGACGTAGTTGAGCAGCTCGAAGGCATTGGCGGATCGTCTCCGGTCTT
>DATIET010000151.1:0-2741 GCA_035455615.1 Thermodesulfobacteriota bacterium | reverse complement strand
CGGGCATGGGGCGCTCATCGAGAACCTGAACGAGCTCGGATGCGATATCGCTTTCATAAAAAACATAGACAACGTTGTGCCCGACAGGCTAAAAGAGGAGACCTGTCTGTGGAAGAAGGCGCTCGGCGGCTATCTGCTCAGGCTCGAGGGCCTCGTATTCGGTGCGCTCGTCAAACTCGAGGGCGGCCTTGGGCGTGAAGGCGTCTCCCGGGAGCTCGGAGAGCTCGAAAGGATGGGGCTCGAAATCTCAATCCCGGAAGAAGCGGAAAAGGCCTCGCGCGGCCGGGCGTCCGCACTTCTGGAATCCGCACTCAGGAGGCCGCTCAGGGTGTGCGGAGTCGTGAGGAACGAAGGGGAGCCCGGAGGCGGACCGTTCTGGGTGAGGGGGAAGGACGGGAGTCTCTCGAAGCAGATAGTGGAATCGGCGCAGGTGGATATGGACGCGCCCGGACAAAAGACCGTCTGGGAGTCCTCGACCCATTTCAACCCGGTGGACATCGTCTGCGGACTCCGGGACCGCAGGGGGAAGCCCTACGACCTGCACGCGTTCATAGACAGGGACGCAGGGTTCATCTCCGTCAAATCGAAGGACGGGAGGGACTTGAAGGCCCTCGAGCTCCCGGGTCTATGGAACGGGGCGATGGCCTTCTGGAACACCGTTTTCGTCGAAGTCCCCCTCATGACGTTCAACCCCGTGAAGACCGTATTCGATCTGCTCAAGCCCGAGCACCAACCCAAGCCCTGACCCCGCCCGTACATGCAATGTTTACCCGGAATCCCTACCGGGTGTATTATTATCCGAGAAGCGCACCGGGAGGCGTAATTGCACATGCCTGAAAAACGATACGGGAAAGAGATAGTTTACGTGGACCCCGATTTTATGGACCTCATACCATTCTTTCTGGAAAGCAGGCATAACGATATCGTGAACATCAGGGAATGCATTAAAAGAGCCGACCTGAAAGAGGCCGAGAGGCTCGGGCACGGCATGAAGGGCGCGGGCGGCGGTTACGGTTTCCAGGAGATAAGCAGGATAGGCAAGAGCATAGAGGAAGCCGCGAAGGCCGGTAATACCGCGGAGATAGAACAAGAGCTCGGGATGCTGGACGAATACCTGTCGGTCGTCGAGGTCGTTCCGGGCAAGAGCGAAATGCTCGACTGAAAGAATCTCTGAATTCACCGCTTATATCCGCATTCATTACCTGTTAAAATACCGGGTCATGGCATACACCAGGAAGACCATAACCGAGGACATCCGCGTTACGGTGCCCCGGGAATTGAAGGGCGCGGCCGACGTTTTTCAGGAAACGCTCGGGCTCGTAGAAGGCATGTATAAGAGTCAGCTCTCGAAGGAGCTCACGCTCTCGCTCGAAAAAAACCTCTGGAACGAGGTCGCCGAGAAACTGAAAAGGGGCGCGGCCGGTCTGACAGGCGGCGCGCGCGATAATTATGAAACCGGCGCGGGATCGCTCGGCAGGGGTATATTTGACCTCTTTCCCCTGGACGCCCGGAGCGGGGACGGGAAAGACGGAATCCAGATCATAATCGGAAAGGTGTTCTCCCCGGACGGGGACGGAGAAAGCTGCTACTCGGGCGCGGCCGGTTCTGAAAACCGGGACTACGACCGGCTGATCCTCGAATACGACGAGAGCATGGGGCTCTTCACGGAGGCGCTCATGGTATCGCGAGGTTACAAGGGGAAGGTCTTCCAGGGCGACCTCCCGCAGATAAAATGCCTCGACGTCTTCTCCCTCGCGGGCGGCCTCAACACCCGGCACAAACCCATATGCGTTTTCTTCTCAGGCGGGACTAAGGAGAACGTGTCGTCCCTTTCCCATATGACCGTATTCATAAACCTTTATGCGGCCAGGTTCAAGGCGCTTACGGAAAAGATCGCACTCCGGTACCTTGCGGGCTCAGAAGAGCTTGCGGAGCTGTCGTTTGAGGAGACGGCGCGGCTTCTCCTGATATGGCTCAGGGGGCACGACGCGGGGCACTTCATAGGAACGGACAGGCTCGGGAGGGTGATGTCCGAGTTCGACAGCAACTATATGGTGCTCCACGAGCTGAAATCGGACATGATCGCGCTCTATAACATGAAGCACCTTTCGGGCGGCCTGCTGAACGGAGGGCTCCTCCGCAAGGCATACCTCCTCACCGTAGCCGAGATGCTGAGATATATGAGGAGGGAGGGTTTCGTCAAGCACCCGGACACCGGTTCCGCGTATCTCGCCTACAGGCATTTCAGGGACATGGGCGCTATCAGGCACGACCCCTGGGGCGGGAAATTCATAGTGGACGTGGACAGGCTCGAGAGGGTCGTCGACCAGTTCGCCTGGGACCTCGTCAGGCTTTTCGCGGATGGGAATGAGACGAGGGCAAGGGGTTTCGTCAACAGCTGGGGGTGGCTCGGTGTGGAGGATACGGACGACCTCCCGCGCGGCTGCCCGGAGGAGCTCAGGAAGATGATCGCCGATACCGACATACCTCACGAGATCGATTACAACTTCGTAACGACCTTCGGGTGAGCCGCTTAATCATTATCGGCTACTGTCCCTTTGGCGGAGTAAAGGAGCTTCCCGAGCTCCCGCGAATACTCCGAATCGTCTCCGAATATGTAGATGCGGAGTGACGCGCATTGCCTTATTAGCTCCCTCGCGAATAGCCTGTCTCTGTTCTCCTCGAGAAACCTGCCTATAGTGTCTATGCCGGGCTGCTGGTCTTTACGGAAGAGGCCGGCG
>DATIET010000150.1:0-5311 GCA_035455615.1 Thermodesulfobacteriota bacterium | reverse complement strand
CCTCGAAAATGAGCGAGTCTTCGGTCTCGTGCTTCGGACTCTTGGGCTCGGATTCCTTTACTTCGTCCATGGTCATTCCCCATCGCGTCCTCCTGAAATCGAATTCCTCTTCGGGTTTCGACTGCTGCCCGGGACTGGCCGATGGTTGGGGAGACACTGACTGTTCGGGAGTAGGCCCGGCGGTGACGGCGGGGGTTTCTGTGGTTACGACCGCGGACTGCGGCGACGGTGCGGACTCAGGACCCTTTCCTTCGTTCCGGCATGCGGTGATCGAGAGCGCTATCGCGAGCGCGGTTATTATCGCAAATGACTGATTCAAAATCCGATTCTCCTCGTGTTCAGGTTTAGACGGGAAAATAGTTTACCTGACCATTATGGGGAGGGGAGGGGTATTTTTTTTGGGGATTTTAATCCGGCCGGGCGGCGGGGTACGTAGATCATTATGAGGCAAGGCTAAGGGAATAGCGCATTACGGCATTTCCTCGCCGCGGATTTAGGCAAGGTTTCGAGAAGGGGAACAGCGCCTGCCGCGGCAGGGATGCCGCAATAAGGCGCGGGCCTGCCCCCGCCTGGGGGGTATGGCGGTCAGAGGACCGCACTACGTGCGTGCGGCCGAGGGTGCTGCTGTTTTTTTAATGTGTGCTTATGTCTGATATTATTGAAACCCTTCTGCACTATCAGGCATAGCTGTAACCTCCACCGTAGGAGCGGCTTCCAGCCGCGATTGATATAAATTAGAAAGATTAGATTCCCGATCGGTGTCGGGAATGACAGGAATTTTAAGGTACACCCCCACCCTGGCCCTCCCCCTCTATGGAGGGGGAGGGAAATGAAAGAAAGGACGAACGGGTTTAACCACAAATCCACCCTAACCCTCCTTTACAAAAGGAGGGAAATAAAAGAAAAGACGAGATAGCACGATTGTTGAATTAAGCTGAGGAGATTCGGAAGGATCATATATTAGCACACATTGTGTGCCGCAAATTCTGTAATGTCGGGAAGAGAAAGGCAAAAGACAGATTTTTCGTCGTTGCCCAGAAATGAAAGGACAGGTCGGGCAGGGGAGTCACGCTGGAATCGTATATGAGCGCACAATGTGCGCGCGGCGTAAAAAAAAGGGGTGAAATCGCCTCCTCTATCGGCTAAACTTTAATTATTACGGGGCAAATTACAGGGGGTGATAACATGAAAGCGCCAGTTACGGCAACACTGCTTATTTTGCTCCTCCTGATCGCCGCTCCCGTGGGAGCACTCTCAGATGATTACTTCAAAAACGCTTTCGCGCCCGAAGGGGCCGACGACAGGAGCAGCCAGCTCTACCCGGCTTACGATTTCGATGACGTAATGTTCTCTCGTGAATATTTCTACACGCTCGAAGAGGGGAAGGCGCAGTACGACCGCTCGGGCGGAGGCGCGTGGAAGACGCTAGATTTCGACCTCGGAATCTTCGGCGGCGGCAAAGACAGTCCCGAGTGAGCGTGCGCTCGCTGCGGGAATTTATTTTTTTTCCACTTCAGAAAATCTGCTTTGGCGAACGAGAAATAACTGGTATAATTAATATCGAATATCCCCTTCTCAACCCTCGCCCCTCGTTAGTGGTAGTTAAGGAGGGGGGAGGGTTTTTTTTATCGCCTCCCGGCGGATAAAGTAATCCTCACTATTCATTGAATATTTTGGCCGGCCGGCTTTAATTGACCCATGCGCCGGGATCGGGGCCGGAAGCCGGTCCCTGGTCTGCAGTGAATGTCGTGGAAGAGAAAGCCAGGAAAAACAAAGATAAGGCAAATATTATTTCTTCTTTTCCTTGATGAACACACGTAGTGTGGATCATGAAAAGACAAAGGAAGGAGAAAAGCTGTTTTTTTATCCTTCTTTTCCTTGATGAAAAGAAGCAAAAATCATCCGACTACATAATTTGCTAAAAATCTCATGTTAACGCTAAAATGTTTTAATTCCACCCTAATTAGCAATGATGCAAGTCTAGTTATATCATCGCTGATAGGAAAGGGCGTCCGATTCCTTACTTGCTCGGAATCATCCCCTAAAACATTTCTCACGCGTTAACAATCGATTTTCTTGACGCAAATTCTGTAATGTCGGGAAGAAAAGATGCGTGCTTCGACAAGCTCAGCACGACTAGGTTAAATTAAGCTGAGATGGATGTGTGTGACCGTATGCCCGCGGGTGCTCACCCGCCACTTATTCTGTAATGTCGGGGAGGAAAAGCTCCGTCCTTCGATTAAACTCAGGACGAACGGGTTGGGTTTTGTTGCCGGCTATCTGGAGGAGATTCGGAAGGATCGTATATGAGCACACATTGTGTGCCGCAGGTTCTGGGTGTGAATGCGCGGTCAGGGCATGGGGGTTTTGAACAAGTAGGGGTCCATTCCGCGGGACCTGTCTCTGAAGAGCTTGATTATGTTTGCTTCGTACAGGTGGAGGAAGCGGGAGACTATATCGAGTCGCCTGGGGGTGAGCGGGGTGCGGCATACGACTTCGAGGGTCCCGTCCTCTCCGAGCTCGGCGTAGAGCTCGGCCAGGGTCTCGTCCGGCTCGTACTTGTGGCTCAGGCGGAACTTGCAGATTATCCTTCCGCTGAGCACGACGCTTATGTCGTCTATGTTCAGGAGGATGTCCCCCAGCCTTTCCGACTTCGTCTCCATATCACCCACGCTCCCCCTCCGTGCATCTCCCGTACACGGGAGGGATAATATATATAGTATATTACAAAACGGGCGCGGAGGGGAAGGGGGCGGGGGGCGTTATTTTATCGCCGGGCAGGCGCCCTCCCGAGCAAGATACAGGATACAGGATGCAGGATAATGTCCTTTAACCCGTCCATACTTCGACGGGCTACCGTCTTCGCTAAAGCTACGCCTGGCAGACGGGACGAACGGAGCATACGTTCGAAATGTCAGATAAAAATGTATCGCGGCTTGAAGCCGCTCCTACAATTTGTCGGCGCAAGTTGAGTAGGATCGTAGAATCACGCTGTGGATGTTAACCATTGTCCGGCGTGTAAGGGGTGATCTGCCAGACGAGCAGGAGCCATTTCCCGCCGCTCTTCCTGTATATGGACGTGACGTGAAAGAGCCCGGATATGTCGTTTCCTTTGTAACTGATCTCCTCGTCCGCGCGGAAGGAGAGCACGGCGAGGGAATCCGAAGACACCAGCAGCCTGAAGCCGTCCATGTCGAACTTTTTGAGGACCAGGCCGGGAAAGAGACCGTTCAGAATATCCTCGCGTGTTAGCCTGCCGAAGTAGTTGATTTCTATAAAATCGTCGTCGAGAAGGCTTGAAAGCAGCTCGGGATCGCGTTCGAGCCACGCCCGCGCCCGCGATTTTTCGAGCGCTATGAGTCTCTCAGCAAGCTCGCTGCTCATTGCGGATTGCATCTCGCTTCCGGTCACGTCTACTCCGTCTGCCCTTCTTCCGCGCCTTCGGGCGATTTCAGACTTTCGCTCTTGACCTTCTGGAGGTTGATCTCGCTTACGCAGTCGCTCACCGCAGGGTAGGTGTTGTTGTATTTATTGATGCAGTAGCTTTTGATGCACTCGGCGTCACCGCCGCACTGCTCTATTATCACGTCCGAGGCGAGCGCCTTGACCCTGTCATTGCAGTAGGCCGACCAATCGGGGTCGTCGGCGCCCTTGTAGCCGACTGCGCATTTTTTCTTTACGCATGCTGCGTCGTCGCCGCAGATGTTGTAAATCTCGCCGAGCCGCTTCTCCTTTATCTCGTTCCTCTCCTGCTCTTCGGCGAGTCTCATCTGTTCCTCGGCTTCGATCGTCTCGTCCGTGCTCGACTTCATGTCCCTTGCCATCTTCGCCGCGCCCGGCCTGTCGAGGGTGAGCTCCTCCCAGTACCATATTGTTATGGGCTGTCCCTGGGGGTCCATCTCGACGTATGAATTCTTCCACCACACCCTGCCCGTTTCCGTGTCTACCTTGTGGACCACCGAGCCGTCCTGGGACGCGAGGAGGGCGTACCTCTCGCGTGAGCCCGCGAGCGACAGTATTATCAGGGTGATTATTATGCCGACTGCGACGCCCGCGGCGAACGTGAGCGCGCCAATTTTTCTGCCTGTATCCAGATCTCCGTTCATATCTCCGCTCATCTCTCCATCCTGAAATCGGGTTTTCAACATTTTACCTGACGGCGGGGAGAGAAACGATACGGGGAGCGGGGACCTTTTACATCAATTCTTTTGAATATAAGCCTTTGGAATAATTTATTAATATATGGTAAAATGGCTTCAAATCTATCTCCCGGAGGATGCACATCCCTTGAATGAGATTATAACCAGGTGCTTCAAACCATATCTAATTGTAATCATAGTACTTTTATTCTCCGTAGCACCTGCTCTCGCGCAGGTGAATTTTACAACGGACGAGTCGCAGTTCCTGGCGGGGAACCCGAACCTGCAATTCCAGGATTTTTCGGGTGCGCCGGAACCCCTGCCCCAGGTATGTATTAACCCGGCGACATCGAACTCGAACGACGGCTGTTTCAGCCCCGGCCGGATACTCGAAGGAATAGAGTTCTTTGTGGATCCTGGGGTAAACCCTAATGCCCTGGTGCTTTTTGAAGGAGATTTTTTCGGGAACAATAACCCACCCTACGTATTGGCGTCCAACGTCGGAGGCGTCGGCGACGATTTCGATATAATTTTTACCGAGCCGAATATTAATGCAGTGGGGATTAATGCGGGATGCCTTTCAGAGAGCAACACGTGCATCATCGGGGACACAGTCCGCGTATCGGTCTTCGGCGGGAGCGGATTGCTTGGCACTATCGAGATTCCGGTGACTAGCGCTTTCAACTCATTCCTCGGTATCAATACCGTGGAGCCGATTACTGAAATAAGCATACTGGACGGAGACGTCGATACGATTCAGGGGGTGCTCAACGTGTGGTTCGGAAGCGCAGCGCCACGCAACATTCCCACGCTCTCGGAGTTGGGGATGATCGCGGCGGCGGCGGGATTGATGATGGTGGGAGTATTCTTCGCTATTCGCAAGAGAAGTGCTTCGATTAATTTATAGAACTAAAAAAAGCCCCCTTTTTCCAAGGGGGAAATTGAAACGAAGGGGAGAAAGTAAAACCAGGAGGATCAAGTATGAATGCCAGTCACAAACTCGCAGGTTTCGTATTTGTAATGCTGTTTCTGATTTCACTTACTCCCGCGACGGCGCAGGTTACGTTCACGGACAACGAGGCGCAGTTCATTGCGGATAACCCGAACCTTGCTTTTCAGGATTTCCTCGACACTTTCGTCGCACCCGGAGATAATAATTTATGCACATCCCC
>DATIET010000149.1:0-2718 GCA_035455615.1 Thermodesulfobacteriota bacterium | reverse complement strand
CGAGACGACCCTCCCCTCTTTTATATTGGTGTAAAAAGCCCTCATGAGGGCAAATGGGTTCACGCCCGGATGACTGTGGAACCACCTGTCCTCGGAAGCTATCACGGCTTCTATAAGCCTCGGGGAAACGTCCGCGAGCTTTATGGGGAACCGCCATCGCTTGTCCTGAGGCAGAAAGAACCTGAGCGGCCCGCCGTCCCTGTCCGTGATGACTGCCGTCGGCTCCCTTCTTAGCGTTTCCACAGGAAATGGGAATAATAGATCGAGCGCGAAAAAAAGTAGGAGCGCCGAGATAACGAATGCAGACGACGACAGAAAAAATATCACCGCAATTTTTTTAAAGCGTCCGGCAGGTCTCGGCATCTATCCTTATCTCCGTACGGTATTCCCGCGTGCCCGCTGCACGCAGGGCTACTGTCTCATCTTTACGACGAACGGGTTCCCGAGTTTTCCCGTAAACCTGATATTGGGCGAATACATCGCCTCCGCCTGGACGGGCGGGACCGTGAAAGTACCCGGATTCACCACTCTGAGAAGCGCATAGTAGTTGTACCACTTTGCGTCGGGCAGGCCGGTGAATATCAGTATGCGGTCGTCCCTTATGTCGAGGTACACGGGCTCTACGCTGTCCCCGGTCGCCCATGAGAGCGTCTCCGTCGTCTTGAGCCTCGGGTTTTCCACCTCGAACCCGGAAGGCAGGAGGTTCTCTATTACGAGGTTCTCTATCTTTCCGGAAGCGCTCTGTATCTTAGTCCTGACTACTACAAGGTCGCCCTGCTCGATATTATTCGGGTCGAGCGGAGCGCCGTCCCTCGTGAGGAACTCCCTCTCCACGAGGAGCCCGTCCTCGACAGGCTTAAATCCTTTCCTCGTCGGGAAACCGCTCGTTATTAAGGTATAGAACGCGCTCCCTTCCTTGAACCCGGCGTCCATCTTTATACTTATAGGCTTGTCACCCGCTATGTCGGGGAGACTCAGGGTCGCTTCGCTGCCGAACGCCGCCAGCTCCTCGTCCCCCAGGTAGACCTTCCCCGTGTACGGCGGTGTCTCGCTTTGTCTCTTTACGAACTGTCCAATGGCCAGGAGGGCGAAAGAGCTCTCCTGAGTCGTCCACCATGCATTCAATTGTGCGTCCCTCGACAGGCGCTCGACGAGAGCGGGGACCCGAGGGTCTTCAGGATTGACGTCGAGTATCGCGAGAAGCAGTATAGCGCGGTTCCTGATCGTGGAATTGAAATTGCCGCCCGTCTGCCTCGCGACCTCTTCCACGTCGTTCAATCCCTTGAGAAGCCCTTCCAGAGCGGCCGCATTCCCAGCCGCGGCGTATGCCCCTCCGAGGAGCGCCTTCGATTCGACAGTAAGCTCGCCAATGTGGCGGTCCCTGATAAAATCCATCGTGCTTATATCGGGCTTACCGTCACGGCTCAATACATAGAGCGCATATACCGCCCTCTCGAGCTCACCCGTGCTGTAATCGGGCTTCGCCTTGGCGACGTTCTTCAGATATTCGATCATCCCCGAATATAGGGAGTCGTCGACGAAATAACCCGCCTTACGGGCTTCGACGAGGAAATGCGCTGCATATATGCTCACCCACGGCTCGGGCTCGACGCCGCCCGGCCAGAGAGAAAACCCTCCTCCCGTCACCTGCATCGTGCCTATCTGCCTTATCCCCTCCTGCACCATGGCCGCGGGGTCCGCTTTCCTGAACACATCGGGGTCGATCTCCTTCGCTATGTCGGAAAGGTATATGAGGGGGAATACACGGGAAGTGACCTGCTCGAGACACCCGTACGGGTATTGAAGCAGGAATTCCAGCTTACCCGAGAACTGTATTAGCGGGAGCTTGCTTATATAAAGCTCCCTGTTAATGGTCCCGGTGCGGTAAGATTCCGCATTCCCGATTGCGAGCTCCGTATCCGCACTCTTGATACTGCCGATGTTCTCCGCCCTGCTCATGGGAAGGTCGGGAAGTACGGGTATATCGGTTTCGGAGCTCGTGGATTCGCCGTTACCCGACGCGGTGATATCGAGACTGATCGCGCCCGTCTCGTCCGCCGTATCGACGACGAAGTAAACCGTCTTCTCTCCGCCGTTCGGAATCTCGGCTTCTATTTTTGCTTCCTTTGCATTTTCAGTTGTCTTCTTACCATCCGCACTGCTTTTCATTTCGGCGACTGAACCAGGCCCGCTCATAGTCGTGGTTATGCTGAATACTCCGTCCTTCTTCGTGTCGTTCCTGACGGAGACCGGTATGACGACGCTCTCATTCAAGGAAAAGAACCTTGGCGCGGTCGGGAGGAGCACGATCGGAGATTTCACGCGGGTGAATTTTTCGGACGATCCGAACTCCTCGCCCCTTACGGCTACTGCCATAATGCGTACCGCCCCTTGAAACTGCGGCATATCGAATTTGAACACAGCCTTCCCTTCGGCGTCTGTTTTGAGTACGCCCGACCAGTAGGCGACCGGCTCGACCCTCCTTATCCCCTGCGTGCTCAGGAACTGCATTTCCTTCCTGGCTCCGAATCCGCCGCCCGGAGGAGACAGCCCGAGAGACACGTCCGGCAGGAGGAGCGAGAAAGTGTCGTAAGCGGCCACTTCGAGCGCGAGCTTCCTGTAAAAGAAGGTGAACGGGTCTGCGGTCTTCTGGTCTATGAGTTGTAATATTCCTTCGTCCACGGCCGCAATCGTGACGGTCGCGCCCGGAAGCGTCTT
>DATIET010000148.1:0-4281 GCA_035455615.1 Thermodesulfobacteriota bacterium | reverse complement strand
GTAAAGTTCTTTACCTTTATAATTGTGTCTTTTCCGCCGCTCATCTCAGATCCCCAGGATGTAATATATTACTCCGAAAATACCGTCGACGACTATCATAAGTATAATTCCCGTTACGACCGCCGTAGTAGCCGCGTCGCCGACAGCGGAAGGCCCTCTTGACGCCCTCATCCCCGCAAGGCACCCGACGCCCGCAATGAGCACAGCGAAAAAGAGGGTCTTGAACAGTCCAGCGAGCAGCATGATGTAGGTCCCCGAAGCCGTTATCTGGTTTATGTAGGTCGTGAAGGTATATCCCATCGACAGTATAACGACGAGACCCCCGAGGAGACCGAAGAGGTTCCCGAAGATAGTCAGAAGCGGGAGCATGAACAGGGCGGCGATCACCTTGGGGACGACCAGGAAATTAACGGGGTCGAGTCCCATGGTGTCGAGCGCGTCGAGCTCCTCGTTCACCTTCATCGTGCCTAACTCGGCGGCGAATGCGGAGCCGCTCCTTCCATTCACGACGAAGGCGGTCATGAGGGGGCCGAGCTCTTTAAAATAGGCGATGACGATCAAGTCGGCGACGAATATCTGCGCGCCGTACTGCTGCATGGGTATGGCGGACTGGAACGCGATTACGAGGCCTACCAGAAAATTTACGAGGGCGATGATGAAAAGGGAGTTGGCTCCGAACTTCTCGCACGTGACGAACACCTCCTTCCATCTGACCTTGAAGGGGTTAAGGGCGGCGGTCAGGAGCCCGACCGTGACGCGTCCGGTGAAATATATATGCACCCTCAGCTCTTCGAGTATATCCCAGGATACTTTGCCTACCCTTTCGACGATATTTTTTGAAGGGGGTTTCCCTAACCCTTCCGGCTTTGAGAGCAAATCGAAATTAAAGAGCTTGTAGAGACGCTCGTTGTCCCCGCTTAGCCCCCTCAATTCGAAAACGCCCCCTTTCTTCTCCTGGATCAGCCTGAGCTCGATAAGAAGCGCTATGCCCGAGGCGTCGCAGTACTCTATTCCCTCTCCGTCTATAATAAGTTTCCGTGGGGTCGATTTTTCTAATTCATAGGAAGAATCTTTCCAGATTTTTCCCGTCGAATATACGTCGAGGCGGCCCTTTATCTTCAGTACGAGGGTGTTGTCTTGGTCTTTCGATGCCTCGACCGAGGGCGGAGAGAACGCGGCTTCATGGTCATTCATATTGTTGTCGGCGGGTATTTGAGTACCGTTAATATGACATCAAAACGGTGGATTAACAAGTGAGATTAACATAGAATAAACAATAGCGAAGGATATGAAAGGAAAAGCCCCATTTGTCAGGAACCTCGATGCGTTCTACTACGCCGAAGTCTTTCTCGTCTGCGCGGTCTCCGCGATCCTGACCATAAGGCTCTTTCTCCACATGACGGGTTATCCCCAGATAGGCGGCGGGGCCCTGCATATAGCGCACATGCTTTGGGGCGGGCTCATGATGCTCGTATCGATAGTCATGCTGATCGCGTTTATCGGGAGGCGGAGCGAGCTTTGGGCGGCGATCCTCGGTGGGGCGGGGTTCGGGACATTCATAGACGAAGTCGGAAAGTTCGTCACGAAAGACAACGATTATTTTTTCGAGCCCTCGGTCGCGATCATGTACATCGTATTCATTCTCATTGTCATCTCTTTGCAGATGATTAAGTCCGGCTGGACGTTCACGAAAAGGGAGTACCTGATAAACGCCCTCAGGGGACTCGAAGAAGCGGCGTTGAGAGACCTCGACGAAGACGAGAAAAAGAAGGTCCTCGGCTATCTGGCGAAGAGCGACCCGGATAACCCGCTCACGGCCCCCGTAAGGGAGCTCATCATTGCGACGGTCCCTCATCCCGCCCCGTTTCCCGGTCTATATACGAGAACCAAAAGGGCGTTCAGGGGGCTTTATGAGAGGATCGCGGGCAGCCGTTATTTCAGGACGGGCATCACCGTCTTCTTCCTTCTGCAGCTATTCGTGACACTCGTGTACGTGGCGGTCATTACCCTCTTTATAGGGTTCGGGACGGACAGGATAATGAATATACGCGCGCTCGAAAATATTACGATCGATTCCGGAGACCTGACATTCGTCGACAAGGCCCGTATATTCTCTTCGGTATTGTCGGGCGTTTTCGTTTTTCTCGGGGTCTATTACCTGAGGAAATCGCGGATGCTCGCTTACCGTATGTTCGAGCGGTCAGTCCTCGTTTCCATACTCCTTACCTACGTGTTTATATTCTACAAGGAGCAGTTCGCGGCCCTCGCGGGACTTTCGTTTAACGTCCTCATACTTATAGGGCTCAGGATAATGATAAGGAGGGAGCAGGTCGATACGATTGCCAAGGAGGTGTCACAGAGCTTTGGCGGTTTTAATTAACCGTGTATGGCGCCGCCTGATATGTAATAAATGAGGACGAAATAATAAGATACCGGGAATACGAACATCAGGCTGTCGAACCTGTCGAGCACCCCGCCGTGTCCGGGGACTATGTCGCCCGTATCCTTGATGCCCGCCCCCCTTTTGATCGCCGATTCTACGAGGTCTCCGAACACTGCCGTTACCGCTATGAGTATGGAAAAGAAAATCGTCCAGTCGGAATTGAGAGGGGAGCCGAACCCGTAATTCACTATTAATCCGGTCAGGATGCAGGCTATTATCCCGCCTATCGTGCCCTCGACCGTCTTTCCGGGGCTGATGGCAGGGGCGAGCTTCCTCCTGCCTAACCGGAGTCCGGTGAAATAAGCCCCGGTGTCGTTAAGGAACGTGCAGGCTACCGTGAAGAATATATAGAAAAAACCGGGGTCTTTAAGACCCTGAACACTCGACGCGAATTCCCTGACAGTCCCCATGTGGCCTATGTCCCGGAGGAGAATGGCGTGGCTCAGGAGCCAGCCGATATATATCACCCCGAAGAGGGTAACTCCCGCCCTCTGTATCGTGCCGCCTTCCCTTAGCTTCCACAGCTCGAAAACGAGTATGAGCACGACCGCGCCTGTGAAGGTCATCATGAAATAGAGATAGCCCAGGTATGCGGAGAGGGCGAGGAGGAGCGAAAAAGCGATCCCCGATATCTTTTCGTCGGGAAAGTTCCTCGACCTGAGGAGCTTCTGGAATTCAATCTGGCCGAAGAGTATCAGGGCCATGATGAAAAGGAGGTATATGACGCCCCCTATGCGGAAAATCGCATAGAGGATCGGCACCGCAATAGCGGCCGTAAGTATCCTTTGCCAGAAGTTGCTCATGTTATTCAAGTAGATATACTTTCCATGACTTGGAAGATATTGCAAATGAATTTTACATCCGATGAATACACCTCTGATAGAGCCGGTTTACAGTCCCTCGGATAAGCCCATGATGGTCGCGGTTCTCCTTTCGGGCATGGGGACGAACTTCATATCCATATATGAAGAGGGCAAGAGACTGGCCGGTATAGTAGGGAAGCGCTACGCAACGATCGGAGCTGTGTTTACGAACGTCCCCGGATGCGCGGGCGCATTAAAGGCGGCCGGGCTTGGTATTCCGGTCCTCAGTCTCAGCTCAAAACTCTTTTTCTCCTCCCTCGGAAGGAACCCCGACGACGATGAGGGGAGGGATTATTATGATGCCGCCGCTGTCGCCATGATTGAGGACGTGTGCAGGCCCGACCTCATAGTGCTCGCTGGTTACAGACGGAGGTTAGGCGGCATGTTTCTCGGGAGATATAGAAACAGGGTCATAAACCTCTATCCAGGGGATATAACTAAGGGCTATCTCGTAAAGGGTGTTGACGCGTCCGTTCAGGCTATACGGGCGGGCGAGGGCTCTATCAAATGCACTGTTTATCTCGAAAGGGAGAGCGAGAGGTTCGGCCCGGCGATGGTTCAGTCGGAGCCCATATCCCTAGCTGGGTATAAAGAAGGGGATGCGGAGGCCGTGAACGGGCTCATACGCTCTAAAGGGGAGTGGCTGATATATCCTTACGCCGTCCATAACCTTATAGCCGGCGGCAGGCTTGGAGTGGACGGAGACGACAACGTATACCTCGACGGAAAGATGCTCGGGAAGGATGGTTTTCAATACCGGGAATGAAGCGGGCAGTCGGCTGACCCAGGCAGCAGTGCCTAATCCTGTTTGCCCTTTTCTCTGGCCCAAGTGTCTTTGAGTGTGACAGTCCGGTTGAATACCGGTGAGCCCTTCTTCGAATCGATATAGTCGGGCGTGAAATAGCCCAGTCTCTCGAACTGGTAATTGACGCCGGGCTCGGCGTCGGCAAGACCCGGCTCGAGCCTGCAGTCCTT
>DATIET010000147.1:0-12210 GCA_035455615.1 Thermodesulfobacteriota bacterium | reverse complement strand
TGCCCCTGTCGCTTCTTATAACGAACGGACCTCCCGTGTCATTGAACCTGGCTCTCGACAGGTTCCTCGGGATCATACTGGGCTGCCTGGTCGTGTTATTTATCCTTCATTTCGTGTGGCCTCAGGACCCGAGAAAGTTATTGAAACAAAAATTGTCGGCAGCGATCTCCGACTCCGGTCTTATACTTAATCTTATTTTGGGACGCAGGGCCGGAGACATGGATGAGCTCGGCCGGGAAATAGATTCCCTGGAGTCGAAGCTCCCCTCGAGCTCCGCACTTCTTAAAGATGCGGGATATATACTGTTCGGTGATTATAAGTACGCAGGCCAGTACCTTACGATCATCGAGTCCCTCGAAAAGATATACGTCGAGTCGGAATCACTCAAGCGCGCTATATATGAGGGGCCGGACCAGAGTCTGATCGACAAATATATGGAGCACATGGGCGGACATTACGAGAAAATGACGGATTGCTTCGCCGATGCTGCATCGAGACTCGTGAGTACGGGTAAAATTGCGGGCTCGCAGGACACGGCCGCGGTCGTCGAGGAAATTCGCAATACCAGAGACGAATTCAGGTCCAGGAGGGCGACGTTTGCATACGGGAGTGAAGAGCTCGAAAGGTTTTCGCTCGTCCTGACCGGGATAGACGGGATACTGGGATCTATCGCCACGATCTCGCACGCGGTGAAGGAAATCGATGAAAGCGATCGATCCGCTAATGATTACAAATTCGCCGGGGCGCGCTGAAACGGACCTGGAAATGAATGACCGTTCCGCCGCCCTGTAAAATAATCAATGGACCTTAAACATTATCTCTCCGTGTTCCGCGTCAAGATCGCGCTCAAGATTACGCTCGGCGGCGTAATCGCGGCCCTTATCTGCAATTTCTTCCATCTCCCGTCGGGATTTCTAGCCCCCGTGATACTTTACATGATTATGGCAGGCTATCACGGTAAGACGTTCGAGGTCGGCGTCCAGTCGCTGATAGGGTGCCTCGTGAGCGGCATCTATTCGTTATTCATAATCTACTATTTTCTCGATTCGATTCCGGTTTACCTCATACTTGCGGCGGTATGGATATTCGGCTGTATAACTTTCATCGGTAAATATCCCATCGCCTCGGTGCTGAGCGCCATACTCGCTGCAATGACGATGTTCGTCGCGGTATTCGGCACAGTCTCCGAAACCACAGCCTCGGTAGAGAACTACATCATCCAGCTCTTGGTCGCCGTCGTAGTCTCATGGCTCGTCGACGAGATAATATGGCCACACAGGAGCGGCGGAGCACTTTATCTTACACTGTCCACGGTATATAAAGATTATGCCGCGAGGTTCGAGTCCTATATCCGAACCGAAACGCAAGAAGCGAAGGAAGGGAAATTCGAATCTGCGTCCATGGATGTTTTCAATAACCTGGTCAATCTCGTCAGGCGTACCGAGCGCGAGGCGAGGGACGGCAGCTTCCATGCGGAGCCTGTGCTTATGCTCGTCGCCTACGCCAAAAGCATTTATATCAAGCTCGACGTTCTGGACGGGTTTATGAGAGCCGGGCACAAATGCCTGGAGGATAAAAATGTTTCGGACGAGTTAAACGGTTTGTTCGCATTATTGTCTGAGGGTTTTACAGACCTGGCTTCAGCTATTGTCGAAGGCCGTTCTGCCGGGTCGTATCAGGACAATCTCGGAACAAAAATCGGGGAGCTGAAGAATCTCTATGAAGTCATGCATTCGGCGGAAGGGAAAGACCAGGACTATTTCGAGGACCTGCTCGCTTTCGGAGCCATACTTCCCTTGTTCGAAGACACGGTAGAAATTCTCGGTAAAGCAGGCAGGACGTGGAATCTGATCAACGGCGGCGAATATGATAAGCTCGTGAGTGACAGGGTTACCAGGTCTCCCGCTGTGGAGAGCATAAAATCCGGATGGCTGCCTCAAATCACCAGGGAATCGGCTCACCAGTCCGTAAAATCAGTGATAGTGATCATGCTTCTTCTCTTCGGCGAGCTTCTACTGAAACTGCCGGGCGGTTATCAGGCCTCTTTTTACGGCGTGCTCTTCGGCTCTATACCGAATACCGGCCAGGCCCACCTCCGGGGTAAGCTCGCTATCGTAGGCGTGGGCGCAGGTCTCCTCTACGGCATAACAGGTCTATTTGTAATCTCGCTCATCCCTCATTTCTTATTGCTCATACTTATTTTCGCGTTGGGGACTTTTGTCTCCGCCTATGTCGCCAGCGGCAGCCAGAGAATAGCTTTCTCAGGTCTCCAGGCGGGTTTAATGCTCCCCTACGTTTTTCTCTCGAGCTCGGGGCCCGAGATAAGCCTCACGCTCGCATTGATGAGGATGTTCGCCCTGCTGATGGCTTCGGCAATAGGGCTGTTCGTCCTGCATAACGTTTGGCCGGTAAGTCCTTACAACGAGCTCAAGAAGAAGATATCGTCCGCGATAGAGATCAGCGGGACTATATTCGGCAAGCTCCTGATGTTGGACGAGAGCGAGAAGGGCAGGATAGAATCCCTCGTGAACCCGCTCGCCGCGGCCATGCCCACGAGCAGCTCGCTGCTTTTCGACGCCCAGTATATCATCAGCGACGAGAAGCTCCACGCCGAGGACTTCGTACACATAATCGAGTCGCTCGAAGTTATCTACGCGGAGCTCGAGACACTGAAAAAAACCATGTACTCGGAAGCAAACAATCCACTATTGATAAAATACCTCGAACACATGGGTCCCGATTACAGTGCGCTCTGCGGATTGTTCGACAGGGCTTCGCGGCAATTCTACACCAAGGACGATCCGGCGCCTGCAGCGCTGCAGTTAACCCTGCAGATACAAGAGCACAGACAGGAGTTTCGTGAGACCGGGTTCTGGAAACAGTTCCCGCTCGAGGACGTGGAAAAAGACGTGCTCGTTGCTGCGAGCGTCGATACGGTGCTTGCCTCCCTGCATAGGATAACTGTCTCGATCAGCGGGATAAACATAGCGGAGGAGGCTCCGGGGACCGGGCTCGCGGCTTCTAAAGCCTAGAGGTACTGCGGCCGGTTATCTTCTGGACAACTACCGCCGCACTTTGTATAATGCCGGATTAGAATCGGGATTCGAATTCCGGTCATGCGTTCTGTCTCCGGAACAAGAGCTCTATGGATCTGTTCGCTGTATTCACAATACTAATAACCCTCACGGCTCTCTTCAGCTTCGTCAACGAGGCATTCGTCAAGCTCCCCACGACTATAGGGGTAATGCTCGCGTCCCTCGCGTCCTCCGTCCTGATAATCGCCTTCGGGTATCTGGGGTTCGGCAGCGTGGATTGGGCGGTCGAGCTTGTGGAGGCGGCCGATTTCGACCACCTCTTCATGAACGGTATGCTGAGCTTCCTGCTATTCGCCGGGGCTTCCAGCGTGAATATCGATGATCTCGGGGAATACAAGTGGACGATCTCGTACCTGGCGACGCTGGGTATGATCATCGCCACTTTCCTGACGGGCGCGGTAGTCTGGTGGGTATTCGGCGTGATAGGGGTTGATCTGCCTTTGATATATGCGCTAATTTTCGGCGCGATCATATCCCCCATTGACGCTGTAATCGTCTTAAAGCTCTTCAGGCGCATTCAGCCCGGCAAGACGCTTGAATCGATAATATCGGGAGAGTCTCTTTTCAACGACGCGGTCGCCGTCGTCCTCTTTGTTCTGTTAGTCGAAATCGCCACGGGGGAAACACAGGTTTCGTTCCTCCATGTAGGCGAGTTCTTCTTGAAAGAGGCCCTGGGCGGGCTTTTCCTGGGCATCGCGCTCGGTTATATCACCCACCGGATGATATTCGAGATAATCAAACGGGGCGCGGACGGCAGGATCGTCGTGGCGCTGTTAACGCTTTCGCTCGTGTCGGGGGGATACCTTCTGGCGGAGAAGCTGGACATTTCGGCTCCGCTTACGTGCGTTGTGGCCGGCCTCTTTCTCGCGAGGAGGCGCAGGTTCATACCCAGCTCCGCCGATCACATAAGGTCGTATGTGTCGAGCCTCTGGGAAGTAATCGACGACGTGCTTAACGCAATTCTCTTTGTTCTAATCGGTCTGGAGGTCCTGGTGCTCGACCTCGAGGAGCCTTATATAATCTGCGGACTGATATCCATTCCCCTGATCACGGCCGCCCGGTACGTAAGCGTAGAGCTGCCGCTCGTATTCCTGAAACTATTCAGGAATATCCCCTCCCTCTCCGGCTTTATCATGACCTGGAGCGGGATCAGAGGCGGGGTCTCGATCGCGCTCGCTCTGGGATTGACCGATTCCCCGCACCGCGACCTCATAGTGCTGATGACGTATATAGTAGTGGTATTTTCAATCACCGTGCAGGGCCTTACGCTCGAGAACGCCTTGAAGTGGAACAGGTCCAGGACGAATTCCAAATAACGGCCGGCTATTTAATTATATAGATTTAGGTGTTAGTTTTACATTATCCGCCGTTTAGCGGCCGGGGGGCCGGGCTCCCGCCGGACAGGCGAGATCGGTAAGGAGGAGCAATTTTATGCAAAAAGTCAGATTGGCATTGTCGTTTTTGGCAGCGATTTTTATTTTGAGCGGTTGCGCAGCGATAGAGAGCGAGCAGTCGAAGAGTACGGAGGAAATGCTGGCGGCCGCAGGATTTCAGGTTGTCTCCGCCGACACGCCCGAGGAGCTGAAGATGCTGAGCTCCGTCACACCATACAAGATACAGTTCAGCGTGAGGGACAACAAGCCGCTCTACTGGTATACCGACCCGAATAACTGTCAATGTATCTGGACGGGGGACCAGGCGGCCTACGACAGGTACCAGCAGATGGTGTACGAATCCAACGTCGTCAACGAAGAGGAAGAGGCCGCGATGATGGCCGAGCAGGCCGAATTCGGGCCCGGGTTATGGGGATGGGCGGGCGGCCCCTGGGGCTGGTGAGGCTGATAACAGATCGGCCTTTTTTTGATGCGGGTTATAGAGCGGCATCCGGTGCCATTATTCAATGAACCTTAAAGACATCGCCTCCAGATTCAGGCTTGGTAAATTGACCTATACGGCGAAGTTCTGGGTGATCTTCATAATCTCCCTGATCGTGCTGCTGATCGTCTACTATATCCTGCTCGACAGGTACACGCCCTATACGAGCGACGCTTACGTTCAGGCCTACGTGCTTCAGGTAGCGCCGCAGGTGGACGGGCAGGTAATTGAAGTTTACGTAAAAAATAACGAGTACGTCGACAAAGGCCGGAAGCTCTTCAGTCTCGACCCCAGGCCCTACGAATACCAGGTGCAGCAGTTGAGGGCGAAGCTCGTCCAGACGAGGCAGAACATCGACGAGCTCAAGAGCGACATAGCGGCTGCCGAACAGGCAGTGAATAGATACCAGGCGGATCACGCCTATGCGGCCCAGCGTTACAGGGACCTAGAGCCGCTCGTCGAGAAGAATTACATCGCCAGACTCGAATTCGACCAGGCCGCGGAGCAGTTGAAATCGACCCAGGCGCAATTGAATCAGTCGAGGGCCGATTATGAAAAGGCGAAGCAGGCCCTCGAATATAAGATAGACGGCGATTACGCGATTATAAAGGAAGTCGAGGCCGCGCTCGCTACCGCCGAATATAACCTTACGCAGACAACCTTCTATGCGCCGACGGACGGTTATATCACCAACCTCCAGCTCACAGCCGGTTCCTATATAAAAACGGGCGAGCCAGTGCTAACGTTCGTAGACGACGACAGCTGGTGGGTGGTCGCGAATTTCAGGGAGAACAGTGTGGGGCAGATCAAGGCGGGACAGGAAGCCGAAGTAAGCCTGGCGCTATACCCTGGGACGATATTCAAAGCCGTCGTCGAAAGCACCGACTGGGGCGTGAGCACGGGGCAGGGGGTCCCCTCGGGGTTCCTTCCCGTCGTTCAGGACTCGGAGAACTGGGTGCAGCTCGCCCAGCGTTTCCCCGTGCGGCTCAAGATCTCTAACATCGACCACGATAAATACAAGCTCAGGATAGGCGCGTCTGTGAGCGTCGCTGTGTTCACGGGAGAGAATATAATACTAAACCCGCTCGCCAAACTGTGGCTCCGCATAGGAAGCCTCGTCGATTTTGTTTATTGAATGAAACCTGCATCCGCTATGCTCACTTCCGAAAGGAAACTTACGCCCGCCCGTTTCAGTCTCCTATGTTTTTGAAAATCGTCCAAAGTATTTTATAGCCGGCCCTGACCGTGCCCCCGAGGGTCCCCGTTACCTTCGAGACTCCTATGCGCTTCCTGTAGCTTACGGGCGCCTCTCCGCACCTGAGCCCTTGTTTAGCCGCCTTTATCTGCATTTCCACGGTCCAGCCGTATGTCATATCCGACATCCCGAGTCCCAGGAGCTTATCGAACCTGACCGCGCGGAAGGGGCCGAGGTCGGTGAAGCTGGCCCCATAGAGCCATTTTATAAGCGTCGTCGCGAGCGCGTTCCCGAACAGGGCCTGCGGGAGAAGCGCCCCTCTTTCACGCTCGCCCGCCGTTCTCGAGCCGATGATCATGTCGAAGCCGTCCTTGATTATCGGCTTTACGAGCAGCGGCATCTCCTCCGGGTAGTCGGAGTAATCCCCGTCGAGGAATACGACGATGTCGGGCCTTTCGCCCTCGGGCTTCGAGAGCGCGTAATTGATACCCTTCGTGCACGCGTAGCCGTATCCGCGCCTTTTTTCGCTGAGCACCGTCGCGCCCGCATCGGTAGCGGTCTTTGCGGTACCGTCGGTCGATCCGTTATCCGCTACGACTACCTCACTCACGAGGTCCTGCGGTATATCGGCGATCACCTTCCCGATCGACATCTCTTCATTAAGTGCGGGGATTATGACGAGGATTCTTGGGGTCATAAATTATCTCTGCCGGGATAACTACATAGTACATGTCCCATTGAGTGATGTGAAAGAAACTCGGCTATTTCTCTCTATACCAAGGAAGTGCTCTCTTCCTTGACGCAATCTGTAAAATTGGAGAGAGCGGAATTGCGGACGGTGGATTATTTTCCCTCTCTCATCAACACCGGAGAGGCCGCGAGCGAGTCTATGCTTATAACCCTTCCGCTCTTACGGTCAAACTGCCCGAATTTCAGCACGCCCGTGGGGCACGACTGTACACACGCGCTGCACCTCACGCACTCGGGGTCGCTCATCGGGAGGCCCTTGTTGGCGAAGTTCATAATGTCTATCCCCTGGTGGCAGACCGAGGTGCATACGTTGCAGGAGATGCATTTCTTCTTGTCCGCGATGATTCTAAACCGGCTGAACCTCGCGTATATGTGCATGAGCGCGGCGAGCGGGCACATGAACCTGCACCACACCCTGCCGCTGTACCAGAAATAGAGCCCGTACCCGACGATCCCGGCGAGCAGGAGGTCGACTACGTACTTGTAGTTAAGCTCGATGCCGAAGGGCTTCCAGCCGTAAAACGCCCCTTCGTAGAATTTGTAGACCCATTGCCCGAACGCGGAGCTCGGAAACCCCCAGCTCAATACACGGGCTATCAGTATTATGAATGCGATCGCCAGTATTACCTGCCCCACCATGTTGAGCCTGTTCCACCTGGCCCCGTGCGGCATCTTGTGGCGCTGCGTGTCGCCGAGTGTCTCCGCCATCGCCCCGCAAGAGCATATCCACCCGCAGTACGCCCCTTTACCCCAGAAATAGATTATGAGCGGGATGAGCACGAAGGTCTGAATCAGGCTGATAATCAGCCAGGTCCAGAGGGGCTCGCTGCTGAATACGTTCCATACGAAGAGCGGCCACGCCAGTATGAAGCCGAAGGCCCTCCAGTATTCCCGGCCGTGCCCGTAATTCGCCACGGGAAAGAGCGCGTCGCCAACCGACTTCATAAACCCCGAGTCGAAGAATCCGTTGTGTCCGAGATAGGGGAGGAGTATGTACGGCAGGAGAAATAACGGTATCAGCTGGAACGTTGTGAGAGAGATCGTCTGTACGGTAATGTAGGGTGTCTTTCTCCTCCTTATGCGAAGGACGCCGAAGATTATGATTATGGTCGTATAGAGGAGTGAGTAATAGAATCCGGGCTCGCTCAATGTTATCGAAAGTGTCCCGACGAGAGTCGAGGGGTCGTTCACCATACGCGTGAATGATTCGCCGAATCCGTTAAAAAAATCGGGGAGGTTGAAAGGGAACCACTTGTTCGTCTCGAAGAGTTTCGTCAGCGGGCCCCCCGCCTTCCAGTTGTAGACAAAGGTCATAAACAGAAGAAATAGGATCATGGCCGTTATGGACTTGGCGCCCATCTCGCCCTTGATTCTCACGCCGCTTCTCCTGAAAAAATCGAGCGGGGCCTCGCGCCCTATCATGGTAAATACCGCGTCGTTGGGGATAGTGATATCTTTCCCTTCGCGGTCTGTGAGTGTGACATCGGTGTCCCCTATGTTTTTCACACGGCTCTTCATCATCAGGCCGAGCTTCCCGGGCTTGTGCTCTCCCGGCATGAAGCCTCCAGTGCTCGTCGTTACGCGCTCGGACGTCGGCGTTTCGACGGAGACTTCCGCCATCGGGTCTGCCATCAGCATCTTTATGTATTCCACGTTCTCAGGCTTGGGACGGGAAAACTCCTCGTTCCTGTATGAGTGTGTGACGTTCCCGCCCGCCTTCGCTATCGCTATCGACGTTTCGAGAGCGCTGTCTCCGCCGCCCACGACGAGGACGTCCCTGCCTTCGTAGTCCTTAGGGTCGTGGAGCCTGTTGAAGACCTTGTCCTTGTCCTCACCCGGCACGCCCAGCATCCTGAAATTGCCGGAGCGCCCGATGCCCACTATCGCCCGCAGCGCCTTTATGCTCTCGGCATCGGGGATTACTACTTCGATGAAACCGCCCCTGTTGATGACCTTCTCGACCCTCTGGATTTTCGGCTGTATGCCCCTCCCGAGGGTCTCTTCCTTTATCTCCTCTACGAGGGGCTCTTTCACGTCTTTAGTGAACTGGAGGTCTCCGGCGGGGACCATGTCCGTCGGGTATGTGTATATGGGCTTCCCTCTCGGGAAATTTACGATGGTCGAAAAGGGCTCGGTCGCTTCCAGTATCTCGAACCTGAGCCCGTTATTTTTGGCTTCGAGCGCGGCCGCCATTCCCGAGACGCCGGCCCCGACTATTACGAGGTCGAGTATGGCAGCGTCTTTCGAGGACTCGCGGCCTTTGAGGAAGCCCTCGTCTTCGAGAATATGCATCACCGCCCTCGCGCCAGAGTCAGATGAGAATTTCAGGAGCGGTATCCCGGTCAGATCTCCCACGATGTATAGTCCGGGGACGTTAGTCGAGTAGTCGTCTTTTACCTCAGGCAGCTTCTCCACTATCCCCGCAGGCCACTGAGTGTGGAGCCACCGCGTATATTTTTTTATCAGTCCGAACATCTCGTCTCCTCAGGCGGGATCAAAGTGGCCTCTCCATCCGCGCTCTCGATTAAAATCCCTCATCAAGCGTCTATTCTGCATTAGCTGAAGCATCGTTTAGCGACCAGTCGTAGTCTGTATATACAATAATATATCCTTGTAGCGGTTCATTTCCGTAATATTTTTTCAAAAACACCGGTACCGAGCCCGCCTCAGCCTTGAAATCTTCCGTGTACCATTCGAATATCGGGGAGATGCGTAGAATTTTATTTTCCCTGTCGACCGAGTTCTTTCCCGTATCTGCAAGGAATTTTTTTGTTTGAGCTTCTAGCTGATTGTCCAATTTATCGGCGAGGTACGGCTCGTCTAGGAGGGGAGGGCACCCAATTGCCGCGCAGACGAGGGCGAAGTGTATCCTGGGTTCCTTGAAGTTCTTGCGTATTATCCCGTGTTCGAGCGAGTTAAGCGTAATAGTCTCGCCGAAGATTTTGACGACGGGCTCATCCCACGGCCCTTTACCGCCGCTTCCGATATCCCTGATACTTTTTACGGGGTAATTATCGACTATGAGCTCTAGCGTCCGGGCGTTGTAGATGTTGATGAGAAAGGCGAGTTGTTCATCCTCGGACCAGCTCTCGAAATCCCGCCTGTTTACTTTCGCTGTCGATTCAAGGTACGCCTCTAGACTTCCGGGATCGGATTTAAGTCCTCTGTAATCTACGAGACCGTTCCTGACGTAGAGGGATAGCACCTTTCCATAAGCGCCGTGCGAATCATCGAACGCGGAGGAAGAGGCCTCCGAAACCGTCCATATGACTAGCGACAAAACAAAAGTCCAAAGAATCTTGAGAGCGGGCTGCCGCATGTATTGACGGATTATCATTTTACGAGTGCTCCGGCGCTAATATGAGTATACGCTTCAACGCGTCAAGCGGATTCGTTATATTTAAATTGACGGGACTTAACGTAGGCCGGATTATTCTTCTCCGTGGACCTTCCACCAGTCTCCGGCCCTTACGAGGAGTGCTCTCGCGTACTCCACATGCGACCACATGAGGGGAACGGCGAACTGGATATGTCCGCCGCCTGGCTTTTTATCTTTTCTGACCATGCGCCGCTTTCTGCACTCTTCGTATGAGCGGTGCATGTTATTCGCTTCTTCGAGGATTTTGTTAAAGTCCACGTCGTCGAGGAGTATATCCTTGTAGAACTCCTTCCGGAAATCGATCCCGGTCTTCCATTCCCTCTCCATGAATTCCTCGAACCTCCTGAGCGTCGAGAGGTGCTCCGGGATCTCCCCGGCGTCGCTCCTGTACGTGTCGATTATGGCAATTATCTCGTCGCCGCGTTTCGTGTTCCCGCTCCAGTAGTGGTATTGGGCGAGCACGGCGGTGTACTGGAGCCAGGGGCCGTTGCCCGCATGGACATGGGTCGAGAAATCCCTGTAATACGGGAGGTACCTCATTATCATACCCAGCTCCGGGTCCCACAGCTGTTTTTCGATGAACCTTACGCTGTTCTCCATCTGCGCTTTATAATGGAGGAAACCGTAGTAAAAAGGGCTCAAGAGCGTAAAGTCCGGCCGCATGTCCATGCTCCCGGAAGGGTCCGTCCTCCTGACGTACCTGTTGCCCGCCATAAAGAGCTCGCTCACCGAGTATAAGAACCGCTCACGGAAGCTCAGGTGCTCGGGCGAGATGATTTTCTTCCTGTCGATTTTTTCGGCCACCTCGTTCGCCAGGGAAAAGGCGTAAAGGAATGAAAAATTCACCCAGCACGTATACCCCTGCTCCATCGCCGATTCGTGGATCGACGTCGTTGAGTAGAACAGGTTCAGCTCCTCCTCGTACAAGACCCTCCGGCTGTAACCGAGGGCCCTGTCTACACAACCGAGAAAGGCGTCGAGGTCTTCTATGTCTCTTTTTAGATACTCCGCGGTCAAGAGGTAATTGCATATTATGGATATACCGTGGGCTACGTTGTCTTCCTGTTTGTAGATGCTTTTGTTCTCGCCCTCGACGCTGTAACGCTGCCCCCACGACCCTTCCGGGGAAATCGTGTCATTCATGAAATGGGCCATCGATTTCATAATAGCGTAGGCGTCTTCAGCCGCATCGTATCCGTGCCCGGAGCCCGCCAGGCGTCTGAAGAGCTGTACGGCAGAGCTCGAGTCTCTCGTGTACACGTACGGGTACCGGGATTTGGGCGGGGAGGCCAGGAGGAGCCTACCGTGTTTTTCGTTCACGGACGTGCATCTCATAATGATAGCCATATGCTGAGAGAGGCTGTCGTTCAGTCGTGATAATTCTTTTCTGCTTACACGCATATTATCCCTCCCGGAATTTTTGTACGTTGGACAAAACCCTCCTGAATATCTGATTTTAATTGATTGGACGGGTTATTTAAAGTGATCCGTAGAGATACATATCGCCTGTCGGCTGGGGCATGCCCCCGGCGGGCTCGAGTGTGACGGCGAACTGCATGGACTTTCCGGGGTCGGGCATCAATTCGATTTCCATCATGCTGTTCCCCTCTTTATCCACGTCGAATACACCCATGCTGACGGGTTTTCCGCCCTCGATCGCCCAGAGCTGATAGGTTTTGCCTTGTTCGGGCAGAGGGATGCTGGATACGAGAAACAGGCCCTTATTCGTTTCCTTATCCCAGAGCAGCTTTCCCGCCGCATCCATGTCGGGCATCTTGCTCCCGAGCTCAACCTCGTTGACGTCGGGGTTCATGACGAATGCCAGCATCTTTTCTTCTTTTTCCAGCTTCGCCTGAAGCTCGGTCAGGCTCTTTTCTCTAAGTTCGAGATCGTTCCTGAGGGATATGTTCGTAACG
>DATIET010000146.1:0-5631 GCA_035455615.1 Thermodesulfobacteriota bacterium | reverse complement strand
TGCCGCCCCTCCCGTTCAGGATGGTGGACCTCGGCGGGGTGGGGATTGAGGCCGACGCTCAGGCGTGGGGGAAGGACTACTCTCATAATACGAGGCGGTTCGACGGCGTGTTCCTGTCGGAGGAGCCGTTCGTCGACGCGGCCGAAGCCGATCGTGTGTTCTCCCAGTACCGCGAATACGTCGACAGGATGTCGGCGCTCGGGTTCAACGCCATAGAGTTCCAGGCGTTCCTAGAGTTAATCGATTTCGACACCCTGGGCGGCGGCTCTGACGTATACCCCGAAGGGAGCGTCGAGAGGAGGAGGCACGAGGCGCTCAGGCAATTCTACTCCCGGTTCTTCGATTACGCTCATAGTAAGGGCCTCCGCGTCATACTGAGCACCGATATGGTCGCGCTCACGCCGGGGCTCAGGCGGTATCTGAGCGGGCTGCCCGGCGGTATGGACGTAGAGAGCCCGGAATTCTGGAGCGTCTACTCGGAGGGGTTATCCGAGCTCTTCGAGACGATGCCGCTCGTCGACGGCCTCATGGTACGGATAGGCGAGGCAGGTCCGCTCTACAACAGGAAAGGCTGGGACTATACGAGCGAGCTCATGGTGAGGAGCGTCGCGTCCGTGAAGGAGATGCTCGAGTCTTTTACCGGGACGGCCGAGGCTCACGGCAAATACGTAATATTCCGCACATGGTCGGTAGGGGTGGGCGAAGTGGGGAGCATGCACACCGACCCTGCCGTCTACGAGCGCATACTCGGCGGCATTCATTCCGACAACCTTATTATCTCGACCAAGCTCACGAAGGGGGACTTCTGGAACAGCGTCCCATATAACCCTACCCTTTATTCGGGGAGGCACAAGCGCATAGTGGAGCTCCAGGCGCGGAGGGAGTTCGAAGCGTTCAACGTCATACCGAATTACGTCGGGCCCGAATACGGGGGCGCTCTCCGCGGATTTATCGAGCAGAACCCGAACGTCGTCGGCGTGTGGGTATGGACGCAGGCGGGGGGGCCGATACGGCAGGGGCCGATGATGATATACCCGTTCACCGGGCACTGGCTCTGGACGGACGCAAACGTGTACGCGTCCGCGATGATCGCGGCCGATCCCGGAGAGCCCGTGGAGAAGTGGACGCGGGAGTGGGTGAGGAATACTTTCGGCGGCGGTAAGGAGGTCGAGGACGGCCTCACGGAGCTACTGACTCTCTCCCACGGGACGGCGGTGAAGGGGCTCACCATACCCCAGTTCGCCCGTAAGGAGGTGACGGGGGTCGGGATGGAGATACCCCCCGTGATATACAGCTACTGGGACCTGATGGAGAGCTCGACCTCCGTGATGAGCCTCGTGTACGAAGCGTCGCGCGGCGAGCTTCAGGACGCGGTCAGTGACGGGTTCGCAGCGGTTTCGGAAGTTAGGAAGATGAAGGAGATACTGGCCTCGGTCGAGGGCAGGATAGAAAAGGGGAGGGAGTGGATACCGGGGATGGAGGCGTCTCTCGATTACGAGGAGAACCTTTTCTCGACGCTCGCCTGGCACAAGAAGTTCACGCTCGGGTTCTACGAGTGGCTCGACAAGGGCGGAGACGAGAGGGAGAGGGAGTGGAAGGCTTCGGCTCTGGAATATAAAAAAGCAAAAGCGGCGCACATGATAATGTATCAGGGGAACCTCGATTTCCCCGCCTACAACTTCGTGATGGCCGATAACGGCCTGGCGCAGGCAGAGAGGACGGGCTACACGGTGTGGGCTTCGAGGACGCTCCTCCTGGTGCTGGCTCTCTTCGCGGTGTTCGTGATACGTAGAGGCAAGGACGCGGGCTCGGGGCTCGGGACCCCGCTGTTCCTTTCCGTGTTCACGTTCGGGATGCTGGAGGCGTTCACGTCTTTCGGGGCGCCGCTCTTCGTCCTGACGACAGGCGTACCGGCTCTCATTTATTTCCTCGGGCTCAGGTTCACGGTGTTCGGCCCGCGGGGAGGGTTCGCTTACTCGCTCTTTCCCGTGCTCGCGCTCTTAGGTCTCATACTCGCCGTTACGTCGGTGAGGGGGCCTTATTACTTCTGGTATAACGTCTGGACGAGCGGCTTATTCCGCACGGCCCTCGCGTCGTCCGCGGTGATACTGCTGCTCGCGCATTTCTACCTCGTTTATTCCTACGCGCACGGGAGGCTCGGAGCATGGAGGCTTACCGGGAGGGTGCTGTTCCTCACGGGTTCGATCGCCGCGCTCTACGGGCTCGTGTTCATCGTGTTTGGCCTCGACAGGACGCTCGGAAGGCTGAATGATGAGATACTGATGATGCCCGTCATGGTCTCGCGCGTGCTCGGATTCTCGACGCACCTCGATTTCCTCGTTGTCATCAATGAAACGGCGGTCAAGGCGGGAGCCGTGCTCGCTGCGGCGGGGCTCCTCATGTCCGGGTTCGGACGGAGGAGAATAATTTCCCCGGACGGCCCTGCTTCAGATAACGGCCCGGCTGATAACGCCGAGCGGGTAAGGATCTCCAGGCATAAATAATTAACCGCTCAATATCCTGCCGGGTTCTTTAACGAAGAAGCCCGGCGCGTACCGGGCTTCCGTCTCACTTTGTTATATGCTTGCGCGCACTGCGCGCATCCGCTATATGACATCGCTTCCGCTCACGCGGACGCCGAATACCGTATAGACGTTCTCATGAATCGTCTCCTCAGAAGGAGCCGCTTCGCTAATGCCCGAGAGCGTCTGGACGTGGAACGTGTCGTTCAGGCCCTGAGCCACGTATCCGCCTTTGGCGTTGTCCGAGACCTGGCTCTGTCCTACGGGGAGCTGAACCCCGAACGCGTTTACCTCGGCCTGTGAAACTAGCGGGAACGCGAGGGCCGCTACTAATGTACCTGCAACTATTAACTTCTTCATTTTACTGCCTCCTTAAAAATTGTATTTGACTTATTAGTTGCTCATGCAACGAGGATGGATTCAGGAAACGGAAAATAGTTTTATCCAACGATTCTGGTGTGATACCCGCCGCAACTACAAACTGTGCTAATTAATACGGGAGTGTTGCAAAAAAAGATTCACGGGTGTGGAAAAAATGGGGGTGCGCTAAAAGTTTATTAAATGCATGCTGGGAAAGAAAAAATTAAATCCTCCCTAACCTACATGGGCTTCAGAAACATTGAGTCGGAATTTAAGTTCCTTCTTTGCTCTTTGGGATATGGCGTCCGAATGCTTACTCGTTCGCATCCGTTCTTTTTCTAAGGAGGGAATTAAGGACAATGCAAAAGATGAGATTGCCGCGGTCGCTTCCGGCTTTGCCTAAAGGCTACGCCGGGACAAATCGCTCCCTCGCAATGACAAATTGAAAGAAATAACGAAGTTGGATTTAAACCGAGAGGTTTCTGCGCATCTCTTTGATGTGGCCGTCGAGCGTTACGGGCGTAACGACCGGGTCTCTCCGTAAATCGGGCGTGAGGCTGAATTCGTATTCTTCCTCCCTCGTCTTCTCCGTGAGAGGCACGAATAGTATCCCGATCAATAGAGCGACGAGTGAAATATAGACCGCCGTGTTCACGGTGTAGGGCTTTATCAGCTCGGCCAGGAGCGGATGGGCTACAATGAGTCCGAGCGCGAGGAGCGATACAGAGAAAAACAATATCCTCTTCGGCCACGGTTTCACAGGAGATGAGAGCCACCATCTCCATAGAGAAGGCTTCGTGTAGTTCTTCCACACGTCCTTTAGGACGCGGTTTACGTCCCTGTCGCCCACTGCATCCAGGCGCGCACATTCTTTAAGCGTCCGGACCGTCTTGTCGTAATCCCCGAGGTCGAAGTAGCATCGCGCTTTGAAATACAGTATATCGGACGTGAGCCGGGTGCCGCCTTCGCCGAGCTTCTTTTCTTTCTGCGGGGCCCACGGAGGAAGGTTTTCGTCATTCTCATCCTGTCCCGTCAATTTGTACGCCTTGTCGAGCGTGTCGAGTACGGACGCGACCTGGTCCCCGTATACGTTCTCTTCGATACTTGAATCGATCCCGGCCGAGAGGTAATCCGCGTAAGACTGCCACAAGAGGTGTGCGGGGTTGCCGGGGTCGCGGCCCGCGGCCTCGCGGAATGAATAGGACGCGCGCCCGTAATCCCGCATCGCAATCCCCGTGAACCCTCTAGCCGCGAGGAGCTCAGCGTCGCTCCCGATCTCGGAAAGCGCCTCTTCCACAGTCCCGTCGGCGTTCGCCGTGTTGCCGAGTGCGAGGTACAGGGTCACCTTCCCTATACGGGGCTCGGTCCACCAGCCGGCGATTCCCTCTGCCCGCTCGAACGCGGCCACTGCCGCCCTGTAGTCCTTCATCCCGGCGAGGGCGAGGGCCTTGTTGTTCCATGCCGGGGCGTTTCCGGGCTCGAGTTCTATGGCCTTGTCGTATGCCTCTACCGCTTCGACGTATTTCTTCATGTGGTGTAACGCCGCGCCTTTTCCATTCCAGGCGGCCGGGTTTCCGGGGTCTATCGCGGTCACCTTGTCGAAAGAGTCAGCGGCTTCCTGAAACCTCTTCAAGTGTACGAGCGAAGTCCCTCTGCCCTGCCACACGCGGGCGTCTCCGGGGCCGAGCGCCGCCGCCCTGCCGAATGCCGCTTCCGCTTCCGCATACCTTCCGGCGGCTGCGAGCGTCTCGCCCATTCCGATGAGGTAAGCGGCGCTGCCGGGATTCAACGACGATACCCTGGCGTATGAATCCGCCGCGGACGAGAATTCGCCTAACTCGGTGAGGGCTTCCGCTCTCCCCCGCCATGCGGGCTCGGACGCAGGGTCGAATCCCACCGCTTCATCGAACGACGCGAGCGCTTCGCCCGGGTGTCCCGCCCCCAGGAGTGCGTACCCTCTCCCGCGCCGCGCGGGCTCGTAAGCGGGGCCCGCTTCGATCGCGCGGTCGAATGCCGCTGCAGCGTCCCTGTGCATCCCCATCCCGGCGAGCGCGTCTCCTCTTCCTGACCAAGCGCGGAAACATGCCCGGTCGAGCTCTATAGCCCTGCCGTAGGACATGAGAGCATCCTCGAATTTTCCCTGCCCGAGGAGCGCGTCTCCTTCTCCCCTCCACGCGTCCGGGTGCCCCGGCATTATGCCGATAGCCCGGCTGAATTCCTCCGCGGCCTCCACGTATTTCCCGAGGCCGTTGAGAGCGTCCCCTTTTCTCGTAAGCGCAACCGGGTCGCCCGGCTCGAGCGCGAGCGCCCCTTCGTATGATTTCAATGCGTCTTCGTATCTCTTCATGCCGGAAAACGCGTCCCCTTTCCTCAAGTACGGGACCGGGTCGTCCGGTTTCAAATTCAGCGCGAGATCGAAAGCGCCTGCGGCGTCGTCGAATTTCCCGAGGCCGGCGAGAGTATCTCCCTTGCTTATCCAGGCGGTGTGTGAAAAGGGGTTTATCTTGATCGCATCGTCGAAGGCTTCGAACGCCTCGTCGTATCTGCCGAGCGAGGCGAGCGTCCTGCCTTTCTCTATCAGGGCGTCCGTGCGGGCCGGCTTTACCTTCGCCGCCTCGTCGTAGAGGGCTGCGGCGTCCGCGGGTCTGCCCAGCGCCGAGAGGGAGCGCCCCTTCCCGAAGAGGGCGTCCGGGTAAGCGGGGTTCAGCCTGAGCGCCCTGTCGTACGCCTCTATGGCGTCCGAGTGCTT
>DATIET010000145.1:0-7026 GCA_035455615.1 Thermodesulfobacteriota bacterium | reverse complement strand
CGGACCATCCCTGTTCGGATAAGCAGGAGGGGGCACAGGTTATGAGCATACGGAATCCCGATAGACTGAGAGAGGTGTTGTCGGACCCGAAGCGTCTCGCCAGGGCGTTCAGCAGGCATACGTACGGGATGCTCGCGTGGGTGGACCTCTTCGGCGCAAAGCTCGCATCGATCAGGGACCCCGACGTAAAGCTCGTCGCCGCCGGGATCATCGCGGATAACGCGAGGCACGCGAAGCTCTTTTCTGACAGGGCGCGGGAGCTGGGAGAGACGCCTGAAACGTACAAGCCCCCACAAATAGGCCGGGAGATCTACGACATACTCGAGTCCTACGACGATACGTTCGACGAGCTCGCGTACGCCTGGGGCTCGCTCATACATTTCTCGGCGCTGCTCGACGTATACCATGAAGTTGCGGACGCCAAGAGCCGTCCCGTAATAGAGAAAGTGCAGAAGGACGTGAGGAGACACCTCCGCCGGCTCAGGAAATACTTCGCGCTCAACGCCGATACCCCTGAAAAGAAGATGAGGGCCGAAGAGATCAAATCTGTCGCAGATAAAATTTACGCTGACAGGGAAGACGTGGAGATAGAATGGTATGCGTCGTAACGGTATGCCCGGCTTCGAGGAATTGCAAAACCCCCTGCCGTGGTACTCGCCCAAGAGCTGGTACTTCGGACTCGTCTCTCTGTTCCTCGGAACAGTCGGTCAATTGTCGGACGGCATAAGGACGGGCTACAGGCACGGTTTCGATTCGGGGATGATAATGAACTACGTCTACGCGAACTCCCCCGGCGGGAGATTATATATAGGCAGGAAGCTCGACGAGGCGTTCCTCAATCAGATCACATGCAGGGCGTTCAGGGCCGTTAAAGAGATACAGAAGAACATCATACTTAACTATATTGGGGAGAGGGCGGGCAGGGAGACGTTCATCGCGGACATGGCTTCGGGGGAAGCCGACTATCTCTACGATGTGCTCCGGCAGACAGGCCCCGGAGTGAGGGCGCTCCTCCGGGATATAAACGAGACCTCGCTCTCGGAGAGCAGGAGCACCGCCGGGCGTCTCGGGCTTACGGACAGGGTTTCGTTCGAGCGCGGGGACGCCCTCGATACGGATAGCCTGAGGGCGATCGCGGAAAAGCCCGACCTCGTTATAGAGGTCGGACTCTACGGGATAATTCACGACGACGCACTCATACGCAGGCATTTATCCGCGCTCAGGGACATACTCAACCCGGACGCGCTCCTCTTTAACGTGCAGACGCATAACCCCCAGATCGAGCTCATCGCGAGGGTCCTCAGGAACCAGAACGGCGAGGGCTGCGTCTGGCATCTCCGTCCGGTCGAGCGGGTGATCGGGTGGGCGGAAGAGGCGGGTTTCAGTGACCCCGAGGTCACGTTCGACCCGTACGGTATTTACGCGGTCGTGATGATGAGAGCTGAATAAGGAGCAAGGCCGGGCAGGGTAAGGAGCATGGGAAAAGAAAGGTTCATACTGGGATGGGATGGCGGGGAAGCAGTGCCAGGGTATCTTCACCGCGCGTTGTCCGTGAGGACGAGGTCCGTCATGGAGAGCCCGCACGGGATGTGGAACTACATGTCCTACAGGGACGCGATAAACATCCTCGGCCTCGACGCGGGGGAGATATACAGGGACGGCCGCATAGACCTCGACCCCCGGACGTGGGCCGACTTCGGATGGATGACCTGCTTCGCGGGGCCCCCCGAAAGCGCGGTCGAGGCGATGCGCGTCAACACTAACAATGAAAACGTAAACCCGTATTCGCCCGACCTCATAAATCCCCTGAGAGAGGCCGCCGCGGGGATAAAGTTCGGACGCCCGAGAGGGGGCTCGTTCGAAGTAATAGGGGTCGAGGGCAGCCAGGCCGCGATCTCGTACACGCTCGAGACGTTTATCGATCCGGGCGACGAAGTGATAATCACGGACCCCGGGTATTTCCACTTCACCTCGTCGATACTGATGGCGGGCGGCGTGCCTGTGACGGTTCCGTTAGGCCCGGGCAACGGTTACCGCATGAAGCCTGATGAAGTCGGGAAACACATCACTCCTCGTACGAAGGCGATAATCGTCTGCGATCCGCTTAACCCTTTCGGCACTGTGCAGAAGAAAGAAGAGCTCCTCGCGCTCATCGAAACCGCGCGCTTGAAAGGGATCGTAATAATAAACGACATCACCCACGGCACGCACAGGATCGACCCCGGTTCCCTCCACATCCCGATGAGCTCCCTTCACGGTGAGACGGACACGGACAACGTGGTCTCCACTTTCAGCGTCTCGCACGGGTACGGGATGGCCGGGGTGAGGATAGGGTTCCTCGCCGGACACCCGGACGTGATGAGGGCGTGCCTCGTGTCGAAGGTCGCGCTCACGAGGATAAACACGAACCTTATAGCGCAGCACGGCGCTCTCGCCGCAATAAGAGACGGCGCCTACGTCGCGGAGTCGGAGGCGGTAATCAGGCGGAATTACGGACTCATAAAAAAGATAGTCGCTGAGAACCCCGGAGTATCGATCCCCGTCGAGCCTGCCTACGGGTTCTCCATGGTGATAGACGTCTCGGGCGCGGGGGTCACGGCGCAGGAATTGACGGTCGCGCTTTTCAAGCGCCGTGTCGCGGTATACCCCGGAGACGGTCTCGGCGACGTGGGGGCGGCCGACTACATAAGGCTCAACATTTCGCGGCCCGACGCGTGGGCCTTCGAGCATCTCGGGGAATCGCTGCCGAAGGCGATTGCCGAGGCGCGGTCAGGCGCATACAGGGAGGCCGTCATAAAATTTTTCGAGGGCAGACAGAACGACCGCGCGAGGGACATAGTGAAGAGGATAAAGGGTATAGGATGAACCTGACGGAAGACGTATTGAGCCTCATCGGCAACACGCCCCTCGTCCGCATAAACAAGCTCGCCCGCGGCATCACGAGCGAGCTCTATGCGAAGCTCGAGTTCTATAACCCGAGCGGGAGCTTCAAGGACAGGGTGGCGAAATATATAATCGACGACGCCGAGGCGAGGGGCCTGATAAAGCCCGGCGACCTCATCGTCGAGGCCACGTCCGGCAACATGGGCGTCGCGTTCGCCCTCGTGGGCGCAGTGAGGGATTACAGGTGCATATTCACGCTTCCCGAGACGATAAGCAAGGAGAAGATACTCGCGATAAAGCTCTTCGGGGCGGAGGTCGTGCTTACGCCGAGGGGCCTCCCGCCCTCCGACGAGAGGAGCTGCTACAAGGTGGCTCAAAAGATAGCGAGGGAGAAGGGCGGGTTCTACGTGAACCAGTATTTCAACACGCTCAACCCCGAAGCCCATTACAAGACCACGGGCCCTGAAATATGGAGGGACACCGGAGGGATGGTGGACGCCGTCGTCTGCGGGATAGGGACGGGGGGGACGATTACAGGCATAGGAAGGTATCTCAAGGAAATGAATAACAGCGTCAGGGTCATCGGCGTCGAGCCGCGGGGCTCCGTATTCAGGGACTATCTCGAGAAGAAGACCCTCGTCGAGGCCGGTGAGTTCAGCATAGAGGGCATAGGGAAGAACTTCATTCCGGGCGTCATCGATTTCAATTACATCGACGACGTTATACAGGTGAACGAGGACGAAGCGCTCAGGACCGTCGAAGCCCTCGTGAAGAAGGAAGGCATACTCGCGGGCGATTCGAGCGGCGCCGTGATGGCGGGCGCGATCGAGTATGCGCGCACTCGCGGGAGGCAAGAGCGCATAGTAGTCATGCTCCCCGATTCGGGACTCAAATATTTGTCGAAATTTATGGCGTTCGCCTGATCCGCGATGAATAAAATTGACGGCATTCCGATCGACGATCTGACCCGCGAATTCGGCTCTCCGCTCTTCGCCGCTTCCGCTTCTACGATAATAAATAACTGCCATTCCTTCAGGGCCGCGTTTTCTTCTGTCTATCCTGATATCGAAGTCGCTTACTCGTACAAGGTCAACTCCGTCCCGGCCATACTCGGGATCATACACGGCGAAGGCGCGTGGGCGGAAGCCGCCTCGGGATTCGAATACGAGCTTGCGCGGAGGATGGGCGTGCCCGGAAGCTTTGTAGTTTTCAACGGGCCTTATAAGAAAAAGGAAGAGCTCGCCAGGGCTATCAATGAAGGGGCTCTGATAAATGCCGACCATCTGGAGGAGATAGAATTGATCGAGGAGATCGCCCGCGAAGAGAAACGCACGGTAGAGATCGGCATAAGGGTCAGCATGGAGACCGGCATAGACCAGATGCCCGACAGGTTCGGCTTCAGCATAGAGCAGGGAGATGCGGAGCGCGCCGTGGAGAGGGCTTCGCGGCATAAGCTCTTAAGGATCGCCGGGCTCCACGTCCACCTGACGAGCTACATAGTCGAGCCGCACGAGGAAGGGGGAATACCGGCAAGACATGTGAGGCTCATATGGCCGAAAGACCCGGGCGCGTATAGAAAGGCCGCGGACGAGGTGACGCGCTTTTCGATGGAGATGAAGGAGAAGTTCGGCGTTCGGATGAAATACATAGACATGGGAGGCGGGTTCCCGACGGTCGGCTCGCTCGCGCCCTACGTCGAGGCCGTCACCGGGCCTATACTCACGGGCTTCGGGAGCGAAGACCCGCCGATATTGATACTCGAGCCGGGGAGGGCGATCGTCAGCGATGCTCTGCACCTCGTCACTACGGTAGTCGCCGTGAAAGAGCTCAGGGGCGGTGTGAGGGCCGTGGTCGTCGACAGCGGCATAAACATCCTGCCCACTTCGTTCTGGAAATTCCAGGATATAGAGTGCGCGGAAGAGAGGGGAGGGGATTTGAGAGACGCGACTGTATACGGACCGCTTTGTCTTCAGACGGACATAATCGGAAAATGCATGCTACCCGATCTCAAAGCCGGCGACAGGCTCGTCGCAAAAAACGTCGGCGCCTACAACATCCCCCAATCAACCACCTTCATATTCCCCCGCCCGCCTATAGTGCTGATAGAGGAAGGCAGGGCGAGGATTATAAGGAGGGGCGAGACATCGGACGATGTATTTCCTGAGTGATAAAGAAGCCGGTTACAAAGAATTCCCCGCCGAGTCCCCTCAATCCCATTTCGCGGCGAGGATATCGCCCGCCCTGTCGGCGACGGCCATTATCGTGCCTACAGGATGCGCCGGGACTACAGTCGGTATCAGCGACGCATCCACTACGGCTACGTTCCCGGTGCCGCGCAGGATGAGTGTTTCGGGATCGACGCCGCCCGGACCGTCCGTGAGCCGCGCCGTGCCGCCCCAATGGTTGACTGTGAGCCTGCTGTAAAAGACTCCGTCCACGGGAGACGGGCTGGTGACGTACGTGCGTACGTCCTCTATATTGTCGGGGTCGAGGTCAGGGAAGCTCTGGCTCCCCGGCCCGAACACGATGCCCAGCCCCGGGTCTTCCTTGAATAGCTGCAAGATGTCGAACGTCGCCTGCGTCATGAGCTCTATGTCCTCTTGCCCTTCGGGCGTATCGGGGGGCATGTAGATGCTCGGGAACCTCACGTTGCCGTTCTCGTCGAGCGTGACGAGACCGCGCGATTTCGGGTTAAGGAGCATGATGAAAGCCGAGAGCGTGTCAGGCCCGTAAAACGGCCCTCCGGGCGTCCCGGCCCCGTTCGGGTTGACGAAGACCTCGACGTTAGGCACGTCGGAGCCGCGCCGCAAATTGAGTATGGACACCGGCTGGTACTGCGCGTAGGGGCCGCTCCTCGTTGCGAGGTACTCCTGCAAGTCCGCTTCGTTCCCCTCATAGTCGGCGTAGTTGTACGCTTGATAGGGTACGGGACCGTCGTAGCCGAATGTGACCATGGTGAGCACGTGGTCGAACAGCCCCACGCCCACGTGTTGATTTTCTATCGCGAAAGGTACGGGAGTCTGTCCGGGGAATATCTCTCCTTCGCGCCCTTTAGGGCCGACTCCGCTCAACAAGAGGAGCCTGGGCGTGACCAGCCCCCCGGCAGCCATGACGAGAAGGCCGTCCTTTTTGAGCTTTGCCGACCCCGGCTCTCCGGGCAGCTTCTGGTCGAGCGCGCCGCGCTTCGTGTAGTGAACGGCCGCGGCTCTGCCGTTATCATCGAATTCGATGAGGTCGGCCTTAGTGAATTCCAGTATCTCGAGACCTTCAACGGGAACGCCTCCGGGATCAACCTCCTCGAAGTAGCCGCTCACGGGTCCCGCCCTCATCCCGTCCTCCGCCGCGACGTATGGGCGGCTGAAGACTCCCTGCTCCGGAAAAGGCCTGCTTGTATCCGTCTCAACCCATCCCATGCTCTCGTAGAGCGGGTGTACTATATCGGCGGGGCCGGTATTCTGCGGTATGCCGTCCGCAGAAGGCGTGTTGGTCACCGGCATATTCTGCCGTATGCGCTTAAAGTAGGGGGCCATGTCCGTCCATCCCCAGCCTTCGGGCCACGAGCGGTTGAACACGAGTGGAGGGTTCGTCTGGAAAAGCATCCCGTTAAACTGTGAATTCCCGCCCAGGCCGATGCCCTGATATGTGAACGGTGTCTCCGTGAGCTGGTAAGGGGCCCCTAACGGGGTGAAAGGGACTGTAGAGTACTGCCCGGGCACGTCGAACAGGGCGAGGCCGGCCGCGCCGGGAGGGAGCCACGGCGGGAGGTCCGTGCCGCCTATCGAAGCCGCCGTCTTGCCGCCCGCTTCGATTATCAGGATACGCTTACGGCCGCCGCTCGCGGCCAGGAGCTTGGCCGCGACTATCACGCCAGCTGTGCCGCCGCCCACGATAATAACGTCGTAGCGTCCGGACGCGCTATTCACGCTGTCGCATCCTGTGAGCGCCCCCAGCTTCGATCCCAGGCCCAATGCCAGGCCCGCGTGCCCAACCTGCCTTAAGAATTCCCGCCTGCTGCTCCGACCCATTCAAGCCTCCTTTAAGTGATCAAGACTGACGCCCCGCGCCGTTTTGAGCGGTTATAGGCCTGTGTATGATATTTTTCCGTCCAGATATACGGTGATTATCAATCAGTCTTCCGAATTA
>DATIET010000144.1:0-4026 GCA_035455615.1 Thermodesulfobacteriota bacterium | reverse complement strand
TGGCTCTGGACGTTTGATTACTACAACGGCAAGAAGACGATAAACGAACTTTACGTGCAGTACAACAGGCCCGTCAGGCTCGTTATGGAGGCCCAGGACGTGCTCCACAGTTTCTTCGTTCCCGGCTTCCGCGTGAAGCAGGACCTGGTGCCCGGCAGATACACTCAGCTCTGGTTTACTCCTACCAAAATCGGGACATTCGATATCTTCTGCGCCGAGTATTGCGGTACAGGTCATTCGGCAATGCTCGGGAAGGTCATAGTGCTAAGCCCCGAAGCCTACGAGATCTGGGAAAAGGGCGTAAAGGCCGACGAGGGCGCTGGTGTAGCGTCTCTCCCCCCCGCCGAGCTGGGAGCAAAGATTTACAAGGAAAAGGGATGCAACGCCTGCCACAGCCTGGACGGCTCTACCCTTGTCGGTCCTTCCTTCAAAGGTATTTTCGGCCACGCGGTCGAGCTTCAGGACGGCTCTAAGGTCGATGTGGACGAGAACTATATAAAGCAGTCTATACTGGAGCCTCAAGCGCAGGTTGTAAAAGGTTTCGCCCCGGTCATGCCCTCATTCAAGGGTATACTGAGTGATGAGGACGTTACCGCATTGGTAGCATATATAAAGACGTTAAAATAGTTGTTCGTATTCCAAGGAGGTTAGTTTTATGGCAAATCATACGATTGCCCAGAATGTATATGTTCCCTTTCTCGAGAAGAAGGGGATATGGTCATGGATTCTTACTACCGACCACAAGCGCATAGGAATAATGTATTTAATATCGATCTCGTTTTTCTTCCTCGTGGCGGGCGTGTTCGCTCTAATGCTCAGATACGAGCTCCTGACCCCTGCTTCCGATTTTGTTCAGCCGCATACGTATAACGTGCTCTTCACGCTCCACGGCTCGATAATGGTCTTCTTCTTTATCGTCCCCGGCCTCGCCGCGAGCTTCGGCAACTTCCTGATACCCCTTATGATAGGGGCCCCGGACGTTGCGTTCCCGAAGCTCAACCTTGGAAGTTACTGGATCTACCTGCTCGGCACCCTAATAGTGCTCATAGCCCTTGCCAAGCCGGCCGACACCGGGTGGACGTTCTATACGCCCTACAGCGCGACGACCGACACTGACGTTGTGTTGATAACCCTGGGTGTGTTCGTCCTCGGCTTCTCGTCGATTCTTACGGGGCTTAATTTCATAGTCACGATTCATAAGATGAGGGCCCCGGGCATGACATGGCACAGGCTCCCTCTCTTTATATGGGCTTCTTACGCTACTTCGATCCTGCAGCTTCTGGCGACGCCTGTCGTGGGGATCACGCTTCTCCTGTTAATAACCGAGAGAACACTGGGCGTCGGCTTTTTCGACCCCGCAAAAGGGGGAGACCCGGTACTGTTCCAAAACTTTTTCTGGTTCTATTCCCACCCCGCAGTCTATATCATGATCATTCCCGCTATGGGAGTCATTTCCGAGATCATTCCGGTTTTTGCGAGAAAGCCGATATTCGGCTATAAGGCAATTGCGTATTCGAGTCTCGGTATTGCGTTCATCAGCTTCCTCGTCTGGGCGCACCATATGTTCACGAGCGGAATCTCGGACATTGCAGCGACTATATTCTCATTCCTTACTTTCTTGGTCGCGATCCCGACGGCTATCAAGGTATTTAACTGGACGGCTACCCTCTACAAGGGGTCCATACACCTGCACTCCGCAATGCTGTACGCCCTCGCGTTTGTCTTCCTCTTCACGATCGGCGGTCTTACGGGCCTCTTTCTGGGCGCCCTCGCTGCGGACATCCACCTTCACGATACCTATTTCGTAGTGGCTCATATGCACTATGTGATGATCGGCGGAACCGTTATGGGATTCTTCGGTGCTCTCCATTTCTGGTACCCGAAGTGGTTCGGCAGGATGTTTAATGAAACGGTTGCAAAGATCGCGTGGCTCTTCATATTCATAGGTTTCAACGTAACGTTCTTCCCCCAGTTCTTTCTCGGAGTACAGGGCATGCCCAGAAGATACGCGACATACCCAGCCGAGTTCGAATCGCTCATGTCGCTTTCTACATACGGCTCCTGGATACTCGGTGCCGGCATATTCATCATGACAGTGAACCTCATAGCGGGTCTTATAAACGGAGAGAAAGCCCCCCAGAACCCCTACGGGTCGCTTTCTCTCGAATGGCAGGTTCCTTCACCCCCGCCGCTTGAGAATTTTGAGGAAATACCGCATGTGACCGACTGGTCGTACGGTTACGGAAAAAAGAAATAATCGGAGGCCCAAATGGGAGATGCTAGCGTAGAACATTCACACGGACACCACATGGACCCCGCTGTCGAGTACAGCTCTTCGAAGCTCGGCATGTGGCTGTTCCTCGGGACAGAGATATTGCTCTTCGGAGGGCTTTTTGCGGCTTACGCGATTTTCCGCGCCAAGTATCCTGAGATGTTTTTCGAGCAGCACGTGGAACTGAATAAGAAGATGGGTGCTGTTAACACGTGCATACTGATATTCAGCAGTTTGACCATGGCCATGGGCGTTTCGGCTATTCAGCGCGGGAAACAGAAGGCTACTGCTATCCTGATCCTTATAACGATACTGTGCGGCCTCGGGTTCGGCGTCGTTAAATATTTCGAGTACAGCGCCAAGTTCCATCACCACATATACCCGGACACGAGCATCTTCTTCTCTCTTTATTTTCTTATGACGGGGCTCCACATGCTTCACGTCTTCGTAGGGCTTGCGATACTCTCGGTTTTATTCGTCCTTACGCTCAAAGGAAAGTTCAATGCCAAATACAGCACACCCGTCGAAGTAGGTGGGCTTTATTGGCACCTTGTGGACTTGATATGGATATATCTTTTCCCATTACTATATCTAATAGGCTGAAGGGAGGAAATGAAAAATGTCTACGCATTCACATACTGACCGAAACCACATAACGGGCAACAAGACATATGTTATCGTATGGGCCGCGCTCATGGTCATGACGGCTGTCACGGTATATGTGTCGTATATAAATTTCGGGATACTCAACATCGTCATAGCGCTCGTGGTCGCCTCTATAAAAGCGTCCATAGTGGCCCTTTATTTCATGCACTTGAAGTTCGAGGACTCGATCACGTGGGTATTCGCGCTATTCCCGCTGAGCCTGTTGGCGTTACTCATCGGTATGACGATTACGGACACGTTTACGAGGACGATAGTCCCATAGAATCAATAATTCATGATTGCTAAAATTACCCTTTTTCTTCTCTTTCTTCTCTTAATCTGGGGTAATCTGGTTGCCGGTCTTAAAGCGGGACTCGCATGTCCGGATTGGCCGCTCTGTCACGGGACGGTCCTCCCCCCCTTCAGGTGGGATATCTATATGGAGTTCATGCACCGGATCATTGGCGGCGTGACCTCACTTTTCCTCGTCATCCTTTCTTATCAGAGGTTCCGGGCCTACAGGGGCTACGTAAAACTGGTCCCCGTAATCATTTTGCTCCTTCTTTTGGCGCAGATCGTTCTCGGCGGCATCGTGGTGCTACTCGAGCTTCCCGTAGACCTTACGACATACCATTTTGCAAACGCGATCGTAATTTTTGCACTCACACTCTATATATCATTCTATGACGGAAATAAGCGGAAACCGCGTTTCAGTATCGACGGCTATAAAGGGCTGTTCTTTTTCCTGGGATTACTTGTATTCGTTCAGGCCGTGCTAGGAGCATATGTCAGGCATTCCGGCTCCGGTCTCGCCTGCCCGGATTTCCCGACCTGCCTCGGTTACTGGATACCGCCTGAGTTATCGGGAATTATTCTCAACCACTTCGTCCACAGAGTGGTTGCATACATAATTACGATTACAGTGATCGTACTCCTGCTATCCTCGTACATGGCGAAAGGCCTTCGAATGTTCCGCAAAGAACTACTGATTCTCATATGCCTCATCATCCTCCAGATCGCTCTCGGGGTCGGAGTGGTTCAAACAAGGATCAACTTCGCGGTTACGGCCCTTCATCTGTCTATTGCCCTGTTAATACTTTCTCTCGTGC
>DATIET010000143.1:0-5431 GCA_035455615.1 Thermodesulfobacteriota bacterium | reverse complement strand
AACGCTGACCATCAATTTCCCCTTTTCGACAAGAAGAATCACGGGAACGCCTCTGTCTATCTCCGCTTCGAGTGCGGTTATATTTCCGTTCATCGTTTCGGCTTGATAGCCTTGGTCACGGGCGAAGTTCTCCATGTCCGATATGAGCGCTCCGTCCAATTTTGGCGTATAGACCTTCTCTGCTATCTCATCCTGGGAGACATTGTCTCCGTAATATTCCAGCACGGACGCCATAGCGGCTGGACCGCAGAATTTGTCGTTCTGTTTTATGAAGGGTACACCCTCGATTACCTTGCCGCTCTCTATTGCGGAATTGCCGCCTGCTTCTGTGCTTTTTGGGGCACAGCCCGAATGAGAGATCGAGATTACGAGCGGGATGATTACGAAAGCTAATTTATTGAGCATGAGGAATCTATTGATATTTCCCGCTTCCGTTAGGTCATACCCTCTTATAAAGGAATATTATCAGGAGCACCAGGGCGAAGATTACAAGTAACGCTATCACAATTCCGATGGCTCCGTTACCGCCAGCGGGAATTCTATCCGCAAGGGATGCCATCTGATGCACCTGCTCGTCGCTCATTTGATTGAGCTTTGCGGAGACCTCCTCCTTCGTTAAGCCGTGGCTCATGAGTTTCTCGGCTACCAGCTTATTTTCCAGTGCTCTCCTGACCTTGAGTTCGTCTATTTCCCTTGATGTTGACGCGTTTTCTTCAGGCGATATCATTTGTGACTCTACCGTGGCTGCCTTGACACTCGCTGAGATAAGCGAGGCCGGGGTGAAAGTCATCAGAATTAAAATCAATACAGCTATCTTGGATTTACCATCGAAACGGTTCATGGATTATCCTCCTCGTATATCCGGTCGGTGTTAAGGTACTATTTTATCCAATAATTCTCTCGCTCAAAGGACTTTTTCAGGATGACAGCTTCGTTGCATTCTGCCCTGAATCGGCTCCGGCAAAGCCCGTGATATCATTTCCCTCGGCTTTCTTTAAGATATGACCGCCGTGAGATACGGGTCAGCGGCTCAAACCCGTATCTCTGGCTATTTCCGTTCTGTTGTGCAATTACAAATCGGGTCCAGGAGTCGGGAGCGGGCCTTCAATGATTTCCCCGCACCCGTCCGTATTTATCTTCGCATTCCCGTTCGTTTCGAACGATTCTTCTCCGGTATCAAATATGCATGCGTCTGCCTCGAACGAGATGACAGAGTTTCCGCTTGCCTTAGCTCCGTTTTCACCTGCGGTTATGCTGACATCACTGTTGACGTCGAGAAAAACAGTGGCGTCACCGACGGTCTTGATGCCGTCCTCCGACGCATCGCAGAAAATATCGCCGTCAAATGTCTCGAGCGTGACGTCCGACGTCCCCCTGGCGTCGACGCAATTCTCGCAATTGGTGAGTATGATGTTTTCAGGGTCGATTATGAGGTTGCAATTCCCCGCGGTCCTTATACAGTCCTCTCCGCCGCCGTCGATTACGAGGTCTTCTCCAGGGTTCTTCGTGATTTCGAGGGGTGGTCCGTTTTCGCACACGATCGGGCCTAACACTTCGTCCTCGTCGATTATATCCACCTCATCCCCCGGAGGGGCGTTGAGGTCAATTATGATTACTATGTCCAGTATGGAGCCCTCCTGCACCGTTATGGATATCGAAACGATAGTGCCGTCTATGTCAAATGTGAGGGTTACGTTTTGAACCCCGTCCAGCATGAAGCTCAATGTAAACGAGCCGTCAGGGTCTGTGATAGTCGTATCCACCGTCACGCCGTCAATGATCGCGGTTACGGTTATACTGCCCTGCGCCTTCGCCTCTTTTATGAGGCTCAGCATCTCGATGACGTCAGCGAACTTTATTGATTTATCGGCCGACTCCTTCATGGCGATAACGTTCGAGATCCTTCCGTTGATGGTGGTTGTTTCCCCGTTCTGACCGCCGCCGCCCCCCCCGCCGTCACAGGCCAGAAGTGTCAGAGAAGCTATAGCCGTTAATAAAAGAAACAGCGTGCCTGTCACCTTTTTCATGGAACCGATCCTCCTTATAAATTTTGATAACTAACAATTAATCACTACTAATGATAATCCCCCTTCTTCGTTGCATCATTATTCGCTGCAACAAGAAGGCCAGTATCATTGTTCCAAAAAAATACTATGTTTGCGGTAGATTGGGCATTGGTAATCCGATTGAGATGGACCTAGGTTGTATGTATATGAACACCACGAACTGTGCGTTATAACACAGTTCGTTTCAATTGTATCATTTGGCTGTATGGGTTTTTGCCAAAAAAAGACGCTATGGTACTATATGAACCCTTATGTTGCATGTGCTAACAGGCTCTCATAAGGGCAGGAAACTCAAAGTCCCGAAGGGACAGACCATCCGTCCTACGACGAGCAGGGTGAAGAAATCGATATTCGACAGGCTGGGGGATATTTCCGGTCTCAGGATATTGGATATATTCGCGGGATCGGGGGGATTGGGTATAGAATCCCTCAGCCGCGGGGCTGCGCACGTCACTTTCATCGAAAAGGACCCGTCCGTATTTAAGATTCTCCTGCAGAACGTTACGGACTGCGGGTTTAGAGACAGGGCGGATTTGATTTGCGCAGGTTACGAGCAGGCGCTCAAAAATCTGAGCAGGGGGAACGAGAGTTTCGATATCATATTCATAGACCCCCCTTACAAGCTCTACGAAGTACTTAAAGTGGGGGATTTCATAGAGAGCGCCGCGCCTGTACTCGACGATGAGGGGTTAATGGTTATCGAGCATGACCACAAGATAAACGACGCTCCGCCGGGCTTCACCAGGTTTACCAAACCCTTCGGCGGAACCCATCTCAGTTTTTTCAGAAGGAGCGAAGAATGTGCAAAGTAGCGATATACCCCGGTTCGTTTGACCCGTTTACGAAGGGCCACCAGAACATCATCGAGCGGGGTGTGAGGGTGTTCGGGCAGGTCGTGGTGGCGGTTGCGCACAATACGTCAAAGAAAACGATATTCACTCTCGAGGAAAGGGTCGAGCTGCTGAATGAGATATTCCGCGGACGCGAGGACGTCAAGGTGGCTTATTTCGAGGGTCTGCTCGTGGAATACGCAAAAAAGATGGGGACGAACGTGGTTCTGAGGGGGATGAGGACAGTATCTGATTTCGAGTACGAGCTTCAGATGGCGCTTGCTAACAAGACGCTAAGCCCCGAGCTCGAAACCGTATTTATGGTTACAGACAGCGAGTTCTCACACATAAGCTCGTCCGTGATAAGGGAAGTGGTGTCCCTGGGCGGCTCGGCCGTGAACATGGTCCCCGAGATTGTCGAAGTCAAACTCAAGGAAAAACTATTACAGGTCAGGAGGGATTGAATTAGATGAAACTCTCTTCACGCGCGAAAAAGCTGCAGCCTTCTGCGACTCTCGCCATCACTGCCAAGGAGAAGGCCCTCAAGTCTCAAGGCGTCGACGTTATAGGGTTCGGGGCAGGGGAGCCCGATTTCGACAGCCCCGAAAATGTGAAGGAAGAAGCGATAAAGGCTATCAGGGCCGGGTTTACGAAATATACCGCGGTCGGGGGAATTGATGAGCTCAAGGCAGCGATAATCGACAGGATGAAGCTCGATTACGGCCTCGAATACCAGAAGTCCGAAATCATAGTATCTAACGGCGCCAAGCATACGCTTTACAACCTGACTCAGGCATTGTTCGAAGAAGGGGACGAGGTCATAGTGCCTTCCCCGTACTGGGTATCGTATCCGGAGCAGATTACCCTTGCCGGCGCCGAACCCGTTATTCTCAACACCAGGGAGGAGGAGGGGTTCAAGATAGACCCGGCCGAATTAAAGAAGCTGATAACCCCGAAGACCAGGGCTTTGATCCTCAATTATCCTTCGAACCCGACCGGTGCTACGTATAACGAGATCGAGCTCAGGCGGATCGTGGATGTGGCGATGGAAGCCGGGCTCGTAATTATTTCGGACGAGATATACGACAAAATTATTTATGACGGTATCAAGCACACGCCCGTGGCCGCGCTCGGCGAGGACGTGAAGAAAGCGACTATACTCGTGAACGGAGTGTCGAAGACATACGCGATGACCGGCTGGAGAATAGGCTACGCCGCCGGCGATAAGGAAGTAATAAATGCGATGGGCAAGCTCCAGGGGCAGTCCACGTCTAATCCGACGTCCATATCCCAATGGGCCGCGCTCGAGGCTTACAGGGGCCCTCATGAACTCATAGAGGCGAGGACGCGGGAGTTCGAAAAGAGAAAGAATTACATAGTCGAGAGGCTCAATTCCATACCGGGCATAAAATGCTTCAGCCCCCAGGGCGCTTTCTATGCATTCCCCAATATCTCGAGTTTTTTCGGCAAGCATCATAACGGAAAGGTGATAAAAAGCTCCATGGATTTCACCGAGTTTCTGCTGGACGAGGCGAAGGTCGCGGTCGTTCCGGGAGATTCCTTCGGCTCGGACGACCATGTCAGGATATCTTTCGCTACGTCCATGGAGAATATCGTGAAGGGAATGGACAGGATAGAGGAAGCGGTCAAGAAGCTAAGCTGATCCGGCGGTCCCGGCCCGGCCCGAATATCACCCGTATATCGAGTTCTGAATAGCGCGTATTATATATGCGGAGGAAGCGCTCTGTCCGGGGCTTCCGAGGCAGCTTCCCGTGATGCAGAAGATAAAAGTCGGCCTGTCTATTTCACTTACCGGGATCTATTCCGTCCAGGGCAGGGAGAGTTTCGAGGGGATAAGCCTCTGGGTCTTCGATGTCAACGGAGAAGGCGGTATCTTCGTAAAGGAATACGGTAGAAAGGTTCCGGTCGAGCTCATATACTTCGACGACGAAAGCTCGGTTGATCTCTGCCGCACTAATACGAAAAAACTTATCGCGGAGAGTAAATCGGACATCCTTCTGGGCCCTTATTCAAGCTCCCTCTCCATCGCGTCGGCTGAGGCGGCCGAGGAGCACGGCGTAACCCTTTGGAACCACGGCGGCTCCACGGACGAGATGGAGGAGAAGGGCTTTACCTGTCTCGTAAACGCGATAACCCCCGCAAGCAGATACTCGGAGGGAATAATAAAGCTGGTCAGGTCGCGAGACCCTCGGGCCCGAAAGATCGCGGCATTCAGCGCCAGTGACAGCGGGTTTTCGAGGAATGTCGCACGCGGCGCAGGGATTTATGGGCGGGAGAACGGTTTTCACGTGAAGGAATTTAATTTCCTCTCCGGCCGAGAGGATTTTTCCGGGCTTCTGGAAGAGGCTCTCCGTTTTTCGCCCGACCTCATTATGGGTATGGGCCGCACGCACGACGACCTCGCGCTTGCGGGACAAATGATAAAGAGGAAGGTCAGGGTGAATGCGGCTTCATTCATAGCCGCCTCGATCAAGCTGTTCAAGGATACGTTCGGAAGAGACGCGGAAGGCTTCT